>DNJW01000365.1 GCA_003488965.1 Lachnospiraceae bacterium
GACACCCTAATCCTTATAGGAAAGTTCTTCTCCAGAGGGAACGAAGTGGCGAAGCCGCTTTTTTATATAAATCTGCGGAAGATGGGGATTAACGTCGCCGGACCGGTTAAAAAGTCGATAAAAAGGGCGGCTGCATGACATATTATGATAAAAAGAATAAATGTCCGGTGATATAATAAGGCTGGTTCTATATATAACATGCATGTTGGAAGGGGGATGCGGGTATGGAATTGCCAGAGATTGCCGGAAGAGCCGGAACAATGTATGATGACAGAATAGTTTACATAGAAGAATATGTGCTTCAATATTTAAAGATAATAAAGCAGACGGAACTGGCAAAAGAGGACAAGTTTATCCTATACGGAAAAAAAGAAAAGTCTTTGGATAGAGAAATATATATTATATATGGAATCTGCAGACAGGAGGAATGGCAGCACTGTTTGGGAAGAGAGGGGAAGGATTATTATTTAATAGGAAGTCTGGATATGGAAATCCGGGAAGAGGAGGAAGATTTTTGCCGGAATATTATGCTGGGAAATAAAAATGGCGGACAGCCGGCGGGGGGATATTACGTTTTTTATCATGCTGATGATAAAATGAAAGAACGTTTAGGCGAATATTATGAAGAAAACAGAAAACATAGCCGATATATTGCCCAAAGGGAAGAGACCGGGGAAAAACTGGCAGAGCTGGTGGCACTTAGCAATGAGGAACAATGCAGCGGAGCGGCATTATATATTTGGATTCGGATAGCTGCGATAGGAATATTGATTATTTTTTGTGCAATTGCCGTGGTGACGATTAACGGATATGAAAAAATGAATGATTTTGTCCGGATAGCTGTTCAGACAGCCGAGTTAATGGAGGAACCATAACAGCGAAATTGATTTTTTAAAAGGATACATGGAGGATAAGGATGGCAAATGTCAGGGAGTATTTGCGTTCCAGGACAAAAGGGACAAGAACAGGACGTAGTATTAATTACAAAGAAAAAATTAGAAGCCACAAGCTGACTATTTTTTATAGAAGTGTTCTTGGGATTGCCTTGGCAATTGCCATAGCAGCAATGATAATTGTCAGTTGGAAAAATAGGGAGTATGGGGGAAGTGTCATTGTAAATTCTGTTCCTATAACCAAAGTAGAGGGTTCTGCTTATCTGGCTCTTGGAGATTATATTTTGACATATAGCAAAGACGGCGCTAACTGTATGGACAGCAAAGGGGATGTGCTTTGGAATCAGACATATGAAATGCAGAATCCGATAGTAGATATTAATGGCTCAGTGGCAGCGATAGGAGATTATAACGGAAGAACAATATATGTTATGAATACAACCGGCCGTATGGGTGAGATTACTACCAATCTTCCGATACGTAATTTCAGCGTGGCGTCTACTGGGATTGTAGCAGTGATTTTGGATGATTCGCGGGTAACCAGAATCCATCTGTATGATACGTCGGGAGAACTGCTGGTAGAGAGTGAGACGACCATGGAGAGGTCGGGGTATCCTTTGGATATCAGTATATCTCCTAACGGAGAATTGCTGGCAATTTCTTATCTGTATGTGGACAGCGGTGTTTTGAAGTCATCTATTGCATTTCATAATTTCGGAGAAGTGGGACAGAATTTATCCGCAGACCGGTTTGTAAGCGGCTATGACTATCAGGGAACGGTTGTTCCTTTTATTCATTTTATGAACGGCAATACGGCATTCGCCGTATCGGACGATAGAATTATGTTTTTTACCGGAAACCAGAAACCGCTTAGCTCTGCAGTGAATTTTTTGGATGTTAAAGTACAAGGAATTTTTTATAATGATGAATATGTGGGTCTTGTATTTCTTAATACGGAAGGGGACGGGAAGTATAGACTGAATATATATGATACCGACGGAAGACTGATAACCAGCAAAAGCTTTGATATGGAATATACCAATGTTATTTTTCATAAGGATGAATTTATTATATGCAATGACATTGAATACAGTATATATAATATACATGGTACGGAACGGTTAAGCGAGCAGTTTGATGAAATTGTGTATCTGCTGGTTCCGCAGGAAAAAAGCAACCGTTTTTTGATTATGACACAGAATGCGATGAGAGTAATGGAAATGAAATAGAGGAAAACAAAGGTGAATTTATTAACGGCTATTTTTATTATATTGGTAATCTGGCGTGTACTGCGAGGGTTTAAGAAAGGCTTTGCAAAAGAAATGAACGGGCTGCTGTCTTTGTTTATGGCTCTTGTTGTCATATCTATTGTTTTGCTTTTGTTAGGCGGAATACTGCAAAAAAATGCAAGAATCATTATAATATCTGTTGTTATGCTGGTTATTGCCGGGTTTCTATATCGTCTTCTGGGGATGTTTATGCAGTCTGTAGAGACAGTGGCAAAGCTTCCGGTGGTAAATTTATTGAATATGCTGGCGGGAGCTGCAGCAGGGGTTCTGGAAGTTTTAGTCATTTTCTGGACTATCTATATTATAGTGGACAACTTTCCCACAGGCCGGTTCGGAGAATATGTCATGGAATGGACAAAGAGAAGTACCTTGTTGATGAACATATATAATAGAAATTATATTGCGAACTGGATTACGGGTCTTTTGTCATTCTAAATATTAATTAAAGTAGAAAATAGATTGAAAAATAAGCCTGATAGCTTATTTTTCAATCGGCAATTTGAGTC
>DNJW01000380.1:0-969 GCA_003488965.1 Lachnospiraceae bacterium
GCAGAATCACTGTGTTTCGCAATTACCTGAATTTTTTAAAAACGTAAAAGGAGGAAGAAGATGGGAAATGAATTGATTTTACAGGAAAGCGGGGCAAATGGACTGACCTTTAACGCGCAGGCGGAATTGGATTTTACCTTAATCGGAACAAAGCTGAAAATGGCATTTTCAAAAATCGGGGATACCAATGCCTTTATCGTTTTGCCCACGGAAATTGACAGTAAAGGGATGACCATCAAGGAGATGGTAGATGCTGTTAATCAATTTGCAAAGGGCTATGATCCTTCCATGGAGTCGGATTTGGATGCGGGAAAGGTGGAACAAGCGGTAAAGGATGTCAGTGATGCTACAGCGAAAAAGACGGATGCGGATGAAAAAAACGATATGGCAGTGAAGAATCTGAATTTTGATACCATTACTGTGAAGCTCCGTCAGGCCTTTCTCCTGTTGATGACAGGGCAGAAAATGGAATATGCGCTGGAGATTGATGTGCTGCTGGATGGGGTATTGCCTGCCCAGACATTTGTGAATGTGGAAAAACTGTCCGTGATGGTCTGGAATACAAACCGTGCGAGAATACTGGAGAAGATGGATATTATTGATGTAGAAAATCTATTGGAGGAAAATGCATAATGGCTTAAGGAGCGGCTGCCGGTCTGATTCAGACGCGGGCGGCCCTCTTTGCAATCATGTGAAAATACAGGCAGATGCCTCAATCGGGAAACTGAGATTCCGGCTGGGATTTATGGCGGGCGGAAAAAGAAAGGTGCTGACAGGCGCCTGGGTGAATCAAACCGGGGAGGATGCAGGGCTTTCGGCGCTGGAAGGAGAGTTTTCCGATACCCCCGTTTCTTTTCAGGCACCCCCGATTATTGCAGATTATGGGCTTACTGTAAAAAGGCTTCAATTTGGCTATGCTTTTGAAGAAAATGAATTTTTCGTAAAACTGGTGACAAAGGAATACGGAAC
>DNJW01000380.1:1321-3088 GCA_003488965.1 Lachnospiraceae bacterium
CTGGGATTGAACTTGGCGTTTCCTTTTCAGAATATGCCGCTTATTGGCCAGTGCTTTCAGGAACACCCTGTCAGGGTTGACGTAAAGGAGCTGGGAGCGCATATAGACGGCAAAGGGAAATGTACTCTGTCAGCGGCTTTTTCTGTTTTGCTGGAGGGACAGAGCATGGAGTTCCGGCTGCCCGATACGGGAGGGGAGCAGCAGAAGCAAAGCCGGGGACAAACTTGGGGACCGTTGCCGGAACAGACCCGGAGTCAGTATATAGGACAAACGCAGGGAAAGATGCGTGAACCAGCCTATAGCGTCAAGGGCGGGTATGGTTTGGCAGTAAGGGACAGTGCGCCGGAACAAGGGGATATTAAATGGGTGGATATAAAAAAGAATCTGGGACCGGTGCAATTATCCCGTTTCGGTTTTGCCCTTTCGGATGGCAGTCTGGCAGTCTATGTGGATGCCGGGCTTAAGCTTTCCATTCTTTTGTTCGAGGTAATCGGGCTTTACGTGATGGTTCCGATGAAAAAAGGGATTTCCCTCCGGTATGGCATCCAGGGTATGACAGTGAATATAAAGAAGGAGCCTTTCAGCATTTCAGGAGGGCTTTACGTGACAAGGGAAAAGGAAACCGAGCTGTATACCGGGGAGCTGTCCGTACAGATAAAAAATTTCCAATTGACCGCTTTGGCTTCCTACGGGAAAATGGACGGGGCGGAGTCTTCCTTTTTTGCATTTCTTCTGATGCAGTATCCTCTGGGCGGACCGCCGGCATTTTATATTCAGGGAATCGCAGGAGGGTTTGGCTATAACCGTACTATAGAACTTCCAAGCGATGTGAAAAAGGTAAGAGAATTTCCTTTTGTGGCGGCAGCGCTGGGCATGGGCAGCTTTAATAAGTCAATGACTCCTGCCGATGTGCTGAAAGCCATGAACACTTATATTCTGCCAAAACAGGGACAGTTTTTTGCATCGGCCGGCATAAGGTTTTCTTCCTTTGGCATTTTGGACAGTTTTTTGCTGTTAAATGTTCTGTTCGGCAAGAAATTTGAAATATCCCTGCTGGGCATTTCGGCTTTGGCATTGCCGCCAAAGCAGGAAAATCCTTTTATCTTTATTGAGCTGCTGTTAAAAGCGGTGATTGCACCGGCAGACGGGGAAATCAGTATTTTAGGGGCTTTAAGCAGCCGGTCTTATCTGCTGCATCCCGACTGTAAGCTGACAGGC
This sequence comes from Lachnospiraceae bacterium, assembly GCA_003488965.1. Classification (GTDB taxonomy): domain Bacteria; phylum Bacillota; class Clostridia; order Lachnospirales; family Lachnospiraceae; genus Kineothrix. Next base: position 2,540 of record DNJW01000380.1, read on the forward strand.
GGTTTTGCGTTTGCCGCCTGGTTTGGCAGCAATGAGCATACAGGGGATTTCGTATTGACCTTGGGCGGATATAAAGAAGGGTTTGAGGTAGCCCATTATCCCAAGACAGACCGTATCGGGATTGACTGGAAAATCAGCAATGATTTGAAGCTGTCTGCCTCTTTCTATTTTGCCCTGACCCCTAGCTGTATCATGATGGGGGGCAACGCATCGCTGACATTTGAAAAGGGCAGGATTAAAGCGTGGTTTTGCGCCCATTTGGAGTTTTATATGAAATGGCAGCCCTTTGCTTATGAATTTTCGGTGGGCGTCAGTCTGGGAGCCAGCTACCGGTGGGATTTCTTTCCCTTCTATAAAACCTTCAAGGTGGAGCTTTCGGCTGATTTAAGCTGTTATGGACCGCCTTTTGGAGGGAAGGTGCATGTTTCCTGGTTTGTGATTTCTTTTACCATATCTTTCGGAGAAAAGAAAGCACAGGATAAAGCGATTCCCTGGGATGAATTTGCAGATTCTTTTTTGGTGAAGCAGGCAAATGGGGGCAGGAAGCTG
>DNJW01000097.1:0-125 GCA_003488965.1 Lachnospiraceae bacterium
TTCAAAGTCAACTTCAATATTGCTTCAAGTAACCTTCAATTTACTTTGAAGTAAATGAAGTATTCCACAAATGATTTCTCCTTATACTCACTTATCCAAAAATACTTAGGAATTGTCGGAAAATA
>DNJW01000097.1:491-3088 GCA_003488965.1 Lachnospiraceae bacterium
TATTTGTAGACACTTCCTTATTATCTCCAGAATAATTACGACATACAGCTGTCGTATATAATGTGCTATTCTATCAACGGAAACTGTAAGTACATCAGAACGCCGGCCTCTCCAGTTCACAGTTTCCGGATAAAAGTTTCCACATAACAAATGAGCGCTTCAGTAATGCCATACAAAGACAAAGTAAATGAATGCGCTCACGAGTATAAAACACAACGGAGGTATGAAAATGAATCCCTACAAAAACTGTCCTGTCTATGAAAATGAAAACTACGTGTTAAGGCTTGTGGAAATGTCCGATGCACAGGATCTGCTTCTTGTGTATTCAGACGAGAAAGCTGTCCCTTACTTCAACAGCGACAACTGCCACGGAGACGACTTCCATTACACCACTTTGGATCGCATGGAAAGCGCAATAGGCTTCTGGCGGACAGCCTATGCGCAGAATGCCTTTGTGCGCTGGGCTGTCATTGACAGGCGTTCTCACAGTGCAAGCAGCCTACTCACCAACTATGGTGGCGCTGCAGATGCCGGCAGTACCAGCAACCCACTCGCCAACACTAGCGACAGTACAGATGTTGGCAGTTCAAACATCCCAACCGCCAACAACGGCGCTGTAACTGTCGGAACTGCTGTCGGCACCATCGAACTTTTTAACCGTCAGGCCAACGATTATTATCATGACTGCGGTTTGCTGCGGCTGGATTTACGCAGTGACTACGAAACTGCTGACAGCATCCGCGAAATCCTGTCCCTGATTGTGCCTCCTGCCTTTGATTTATTTGGCTGTAAAATGATTGCCTCAAAGATTCCGCCTTTTGCAGTCTCCCGGAAAGCGGCGGCTGAAGCCTGCGGATTTACGGCATGTGAGGAGAAACTGATTGGCGGGGAGGATAAGCGGGAATACGGGGATTATTACATTCTGCTAAAGTAAGTTCCGAATATTCAGGAGCTTTTATACCACAAAAGGGGCTGTCAGGAAATAGCAATTATTTCCCGCCAGTCCCCTTTTTCGCAAATCAACTTCTTAACTGCTGCATCTTTGCTATATTTTGCTGTTAAAATACTCCTGCGAAACCTGCAGCTGCTTTCTTAAAATCTCCTTCCACATTTTTGAATGGATCTCCCCGGAACCTTTCGAGACTTTGGTTCTTCTGATACTACCGTCCTTATCGATTTTTCTGTAGAAATAGTGATCCGTGTCCTTATACAGTTCCCAACCATCCCGGTCACAAAACCTTTTCAGTTCTTTCCATCCTGGCATTGCAGCATATCTCCTATTTTTTCTGAATCATCAATAATCAGTGCCTTAAAAATATATGGTATATGCTTTCTTCTATTGAGGCTGCGGGAATACATTTCATACTCGTTATAGTATTCCAAAGAATATTCCAATATCGCCTCTCCAAGTTTCAGACGCGCTTCGTGTTCATCCGTGCCATTTTCAATCAGATCCATTTCATTCAGTGATAATGTAACGGAACCATCCTCTTCTATACACCTGATTGCTGTAAAATCGTACGCTTCTAAAATTTCAGACATAATTTCCAGACTGGAAAGCCACATTTTATCTCTTGTCCGTTTGATAAACTTCGGCTTCTCATGTATTACACTGTCGCAAACAGCGCTCCATTCATTTCTTACTGTCGTAGCCTGCTCCATTATCATACTCGTCATCTCCTTCGTTACCCCCATTATACCAAAAATGTACACTATGTCAACTCTGTACATTTATTATATGAAAAATACAGGATTCCATTCCTCTTTCTGCTTACAACTACCATATCTTATATCAAAAAAATGCCTGAGTTCAAACTCAAACTCGCAAAATCACTTGTCACAAAACAGTTGTCCCCCCTTAAGATATGCGTGTATAATAAATGATTCCAGTGCAAAATGCTGAATTGTCCATTTTGCACGCCATATATAGTATGACAGTTCCGCATTCTTTTGTATACTTTCGGGCAAATATTTAGCCAATTCTTCCACCAACTCATATACTTTCGTCCCCGGTGCAATTTCTGCAGGTGTCTTACCTTGCCCATCTTTTATAATTCGCTTTGCATACCTTATCGCCAGGTTCGGATTACCTTATATCTCCATATCTCATTTCTTCAGTTTGTAACCGTATACCGTTAATTTATCACATTTTATTTCCATAGTCAACCGTACACGGTTAATATCATGACCTGAAAACTCCTATACTTTTACTAACCGTACAAAGTTAGGGGGATTTACATGACATACTCTGACGCTGTTATTAAAAGACTGACGGCATTATGCAACGAACGGCATATTACCATAAATAAATTGGCTACCCTATCCGGTATCACGCAATCTACGGTAGACAATTTAATAAAAGGGAAAACAAAGAACCCTAAGCTGAAAACATTGCATAAATTGGCAATCGGTTTAGATATGACAGTATCTGAATTACTGGATTTCCCTGAAATGAATGAAACTGTATTTGATGATGAATAAAAGACCATATAAAGGGACTGTCGTGAAATAGCATTTATTCACAATATATAGTTGTGATTCCTAACACATCACAATACATATTGTGGGAATGCAGTTATTTCCCGACAACTCCTTTT
>DNJW01000426.1:0-9321 GCA_003488965.1 Lachnospiraceae bacterium
AGTGTAAATGTGGCGATTGCCCTGCAAAAACCGCTGTTGATTAAAGGTGAGCCGGGAACGGGAAAAACGATGCTGGCGGAAGCGGTAGCAAAATCTCTGGGCAAAAAGCTGATTATATGGAATATTAAATCTACCACCAAGGCACAGGAAGGGCTGTATGTATACGATACGATTCAAAGGCTTTATGACGGGCAGTTTGGGGAAGAGGGCGTAGACGATATTGCCAGATATATTAAATTGGGAAAGCTGGGGGAAGCTTTTGAAAGCGAAGAACAAGTAGTTCTGCTGATTGACGAAATCGACAAGGCGGATTTGGAATTTCCCAATGACCTTTTATGGGAACTGGACCAGATGGAATTCTATATCCATGAAACCAAAAGAACCGTAAAAGCGAAAAACAGACCGATTGTGATTATTACATCCAATGCAGAAAAGGAGCTGCCGGATGCTTTCTTAAGAAGATGTATTTTCCATTATATTGATTTCCCGAATGAGGAATTAATGGGTGAGATTGTCAGAACACATTTTCCGGATATCGAGGAGAAACTTTTGAAAAATGCGATGGAGGTATTTTATTGGATACGTTCCATCAAGGATATCCGTAAGAAACCGAGCACCTCTGAATTGATTGACTGGGTCAATGCCCTTCAGATAGGAGGAATACCTCTGGAGAAGATTCAGAAGGAGCTTCCTTTTGTGGGCGTTATTGTAAAAAAAGACGAGGATTTGGAAACGGTCAGGAATAGGGTGAATTAGAGTATATGTTTGAAAAATTTTTTGACACATTAAAAGCAAAGGGGCTAGAAGTTACCTTAAGCGAATGGCTTACCTTGCAGGAAGCATTGGATAAGGGGCTGTGCGGAAGCAGCCTTACCCAGTTCTATTATGTGGCGAGAATGATTCTTGTAAAAAGCGAAACGGAATTCGATAAATTTGATATGGCTTTTGAAGAACATTTTAAAGGGGTTCAGTCGGAAAATGAAGTGACCTCCCAGATGCTCCGGTGGCTGGACAAATCCGATATGATGGAACTTGCCCATGAGGAAGCAAGAGACCATCTGAACCGGATGGAAGAGGTTCAGATTGATAAAGAAGATGTGGAAGAAAAGTTTAAGCAGCGGCTGAAGGATCAGGACAGCGAGCATAACGGGGGAAGCTACTGGATTGGAACCATGGGAAAAACTTCTTTCGGGAATACCGGCGGCAACGTAGGAGGAGTCCGTGTTGGCGGAACAACGGGCTACCAGTCCGCGTTTCAGGTAATCGGCGCCAGAAAATATAGGGATTTCCGGGAAGACAAGGTGATTGACAACAGGCAGTTTCAGCAGGCGCTGCGCAGGCTCCGCCAGTTTTCTACAAAGCTGGATATTCCAAAGACGGAGCTGGATATTGACGGTACGGTGAATAAAACCTGCAATAATGGCGGATGCCTTCAGATTGTCATGGATAAACCGAGAAAAAATGCAGTGAAATTATTGCTGCTGATGGATTCCGGCGGAACGATGATTCCCTATACGACTTTGTTGAGCGAGCTGTTCCAGTCGGTGCATAAATCCAATCATTATAAAGATGTAAAAACTTATTTTTTTCATAACTGTATTTACAGTAAACTGTACAAAACGCCAGAATGCGAAAACGGCGACTGGATAGATACGGAGTGGATGTTCCGTAATCTGGACAGCGATTATAAAGTGATTATTGTAGGGGATGCGGCGATGGCGCCGGAAGAACTGTATTCCACCACCGGGAACTACAGAGGGCCAAACGGCGGGCTTTCCGGAATGGACTGGCTGCTTTTGATGAAGCGGCATTATAAAAAAATTGTCTGGCTGAATCCCAAGATGGCGCCTGGCCATGCGCCCTGGAGAGAGGCGGAGACAGCGATTAAAAACACGTTCCCTATGTATAAGCTGACGGTAGACGGACTGAATCAGGCCATGGTACGGCTGATGGTGAATAAATGAAATGCGCGATAAAGCAGCGTGGAAATGAGGAAAAAAATGACGGTATTTGATGAATTAAAGGCAAGGGGACTCCTTGCACAGTTAACCGACGAGGAAGAAATAAAAGAACTGATTAATAACGGAAAGGCAACCTTTTATATTGGTTTTGACCCTACGGCGGACAGCCTTCATGTGGGGCATTTTATGGCGCTGTGCCTGATGAAGAGGCTGCAGATGGCAGGAAATAAGCCGATTGCCCTCATCGGGGGCGGTACGGGCATGATAGGGGATCCTTCCGGCAGAAGCGATATGCGTACGATGATGACGCCGGAAATCATACAGCATAACTGCGACTGTTTTAAGAAACAGATGAGCAGATTTATTGACTTTTCCGAAGGAAAGGCGCTGATGGTGAACAATGCGGACTGGCTGATGGATCTGAATTATATTGAGGTATTAAGGGAAGTAGGCGCCCATTTCAGCGTGAACCGTATGCTGACGGCAGAGTGCTACAAGCAGCGTATGGAAAAGGGACTTAGTTTTCTGGAATTCAATTATATGATTATGCAGAGCTATGATTTCTACGTATTGTACCAGAAATACGGCTGTAATATGCAGTTTGGGGGAGACGACCAGTGGAGCAATATGCTGGGAGGCACGGAGCTGATACGGCGTAAGCTGGGAAAAGATGCCTATGCCATGACCATTACCCTGCTGCTGAATTCGGAAGGGAAGAAAATGGGGAAAACGCAGAAAGGCGCCGTATGGCTCGACCCGAATAAGACCTCTCCTTTTGAATTTTTCCAGTATTGGCGTAACGTGGCGGATGCGGATGTGATGAAATGCATCCGTATGCTTACCTTCCTGCCTTTGGAGGAAATCAACCAGATGGATAAATGGGAAGGAAGCGAATTGAATAAGGCAAAAGAAATTCTGGCATTTGAACTGACCAAGCTGGTACATGGGGAAGAAGAGGCACAAAAAGCCCTGGAAGGGGCAAGGGCATTGTTTTCCAGCGGAAATGCGGCACAAATGCCTACTGTCTGTCTGACAGAACAGGATTTTGCAGAAAATAAGATAGATATTCTTTCCATGCTGACGGTTTCCGGTCTGGTAAGTTCCCGTTCGGAAGGAAGGCGTGCGGTGGAACAGGGCGGTGTCAGCATAGACGGGGAAAAAGTAAATGATATAAAGGCGGTCTTTGAGAAAGAACAGTTTTCCGGTGATGGGATTGTATTAAAACGCGGCAAAAAGAACTTTAAGAAAATAGTTTGCCAAGAATAGTATAAAGCTCTCCTGCATATATTGTAACAGCAAATATGGAAGGGGAGCTTTTTTTATGGATGCGATGCATACGCATAACTTATACAAGGATATTCAGTCCCGCACCGGCGGGGAAATCTACATCGGAGTGGTAGGGCCGGTAAGAACCGGAAAATCAACTTTTATTAAGCGCTTCATGGACATTATGGTTCTTCCTTATATGACGCAGGAGCATGAAAAAGAAAGGGCACAGGATGAACTTCCCCAAAGTGCCGGCGGCAAAACGATTACCACCACAGAACCTAAATTTATACCGAAAGAAGCCGCCAAAATTACCTTGAATGATGATATCGATGTAAATGTACGTCTGATTGACTGTGTCGGATACATGGTAGACGGGGCCAGCGGCCATATGGAAGAGGATGCGGAACGGATGGTCAAAACGCCTTGGTCTGCAGAAGAGATTCCCTTTACTCAGGCAGCGGAAATCGGTACGAGAAAAGTCATTAACGACCACTCCACCATAGGAATTGTGGTTACTTGTGACGGAAGCTTCGGGGAAATACCAAGAGAGAGCTATGTGCCTGCAGAAGAAAGAACAATTTTGGAATTAAAAAAGATACATAAGCCTTTTATTGTTTTAGTAAATTCCGAAAAGCCTTATTCGGAGGAAACAAAAAAACTGGCGGATTCCATCGCAGATAAATATCAGGTCTGTGCCATGGCGGTTAATTGCGAGCAGCTGAAAAAAGATGATATCCATACAATTATGGAGAATATTCTGTATGAATTCCCGTTGACAATGATTGAATTCTATATGCCCAAATGGGTGGAAATGCTTCCTAATACCCATAGGATGAAGGCGGATATTATAGCGCAGATAAAAGAACTGATGGGGCGTCTTGGCTATGTAAGGGATGTCACCGGGAACGGGATTGCCCTGGAAAGCGAATATATACGGAAATGCAAGGTAGACGGGGTAGATATGGCTACCGGATGCGTATCCGTATCTCTGGATGTGGACGATTCCTACTATTATGAAATGCTCAGCGATTTGATTGGAGAGAGCATTACCGGAGAGTACCAGCTTTTGTCCATATTAAAAGATATGGCAAAAATGAAAAAAGAGTATGTGAAAGTTCTTCATGCGGTGGAAGCAGTCAGATGCAAGGGCTATGGGGTGGTAACTCCTGACAGGGATGAGATAACCTTGGATAAACCGGAAGTAATACGCCACGGCAACAAATTCGGCGTAAAAATCAAAGCGGAAAGTCCCAGCATACATATGATACGGGCAAATATCGAAACCGAGATATCGCCGATTGTAGGTACGGAACAGCAGGCAGAAGACCTAATCCGCTATATATCCGATGCCGGAACCAGCGAGGAAGGCATCTGGGAAACCAATATTTTCGGAAAAACAGTGGAGCAGCTTGTAAACGACGGCATCACAGGAAAGATTGCCATGATAGGAGAAGAAAGCCAGGTGAAGCTGCAGGAAACCATGCAGAAGATAGTGAATGACAGTAATGGGGGGATGGTCTGCATTATTATATAGAGTAGATGGTGTGTCTTACATATCGGCATGAGTCCGCGCCGCCAGAGAACATCTTTCTACGTACGCCCCGCTTCCGCTTCACAAAAAACGCAGCAGACGCTAGGCTCAAAAAGACTTCGCCAAGCGCTGGCGTTTTTTGAGAGGCTCCTTAAGAAAGATGTTCTCTGGCGGCGCTGGTTTATTGGTATATCCGGTAATGTATAGACAGTTATTCGCCGGGCTATTGTATTGGCAAGAACGGAAGTGTATCATTAATCAGTATCTGCACATTTTTTTGTATACGATAGCCTAACGCAGCAAAAACACCTATTTCTACGTACACCCTACTTTTGCCAAAAAACGCAGCAGACGTTAAGCTTAAAAGAACAGAAATTTTAATCGCTGGCGAAATTTGTTTATCGTATACTTAATAATATGCAGAAAGTGATTTCCTGAGCATTGTATGTTTGCCAATACAGTAGCCCAGCCGAAAAGATATTCCTCAAGGAGCCCCTTAAAAAGCGTCAGTACTTGGCGAAGTTTTTTTGAGCCTAGTACTGCTACGCTTTTTGTGGAGCGGGAGCGTGGCGACGGAGGAATATCTTTTCGGCTGGGCGGACTTATGCATAGGACTTATGCATAGGACTTATGCATAGGACTTATGCATAGGACTTATACACGGAACTTATGCACATGCCAGAAAATTACGTCTGCCAGTTGCCTTTTTTATCATCTCATGGTATATTATTACTGTTAACAAAAGGAATAGGACGGTTGCGGGAATGAAAAAGGATTATGAAAAACTGTTAAAATGTTATGAAAGTTTTCGGGAGAAAATTAAATTTCAGCCTAAGGTGGCGATTGTGTTAGGTTCGGGTCTTGGGAATTTTGCGGACAATATACAGATTGAAGAGGAACTTTCCTATGGAGATATAGACGGATTTCCTGTTTCTACGGTGCCTGGACATGCGGGGAAGTTCATTTTTGGATATCTGGGAGAGGTGCCCGTGGTATGCATGAAAGGGCGTGTGCATTATTATGAAGGTTATCCGATAGGTGATGTGGTGCTGCCTGCCCGCCTGATGAAGATGATGGGAGCGGAGATTCTTTTTCTTACCAATGCTTCCGGAGGTGTAAACTACGATTTTAAAGCAGGGGATTTGATGATGATTACGGATCATATTTCCTGTTTTGTGCCGAATCCGTTAATTGGGGCAAATGTGGAAGAACTGGGTACCCGTTTTCCGGATATGAGCACCGTATATGATAAAGGCCTGCAGGAAATTCTCAGGCAGACTGCAAAAGAACATGGGATTTCTATGAAGGAAGGGGTTTATGCCCAGCTGACAGGACCTTCTTTTGAGTCGCCGGCAGAAATACGTATGATGCGCACTTTAGGGGCGGATGCTGTAGGAATGAGTACGGTAGTGGAAGCGATTGCCGCAAATCATATGGGGATGAGAATCTGCGGCATTTCTTGTGTATGCAATCTGGCTGCAGGGATGACGGAAAATCCGCTGACACATGAGGAAGTACAGGAAGCTGCCAATAAGACAGCGCCTTTATTTACAAAACTGGTATCGGAGTCCGTTAAGAAATTCTTATAAAACGGCTGCCGTTAACGGAGGACTATTTGATGAATATCCGTTTTTATAATGCGTTGATTTTAACAATGGAAGAGGGGGTTCCTGTTTTTGACGGAGAGGTCTGGGTAAGGGATGAAAAACTCCTTTATGTAGGCAGCGGCAAAGACAAGGATGATTTTTTTAGGGAGTTTGCGGAGCCTTGTATTATATGGGATGAGGAAATAGATTGCAGGGGAAATCTCTTGATGCCGGGATTCAAAAATGCCCATACCCATTCGGGAATGACTCTGCTGCGTTCTTATGCGGATGATTTGCCGCTGCATGCATGGCTGAATGAACAGGTGTTTCCGATAGAGGCAAAGCTGTCAAAAGAGGATATTTATCATTTGACAAAGCTGGCAATTCTGGAATATCTGACAAGCGGTATTACTTCTATTTTTGAGATGTATCTTACACCGGAGAGTATTGCGGAAGCTTGTACCGAAATGGGAATGCGCTGTGTGCAGACAGGGGGCGTCAATAACTTCAGCCAGTCGGTAGAACTGCTGGAAAAATGGTATGAAGAATTGAACGGAAAACATCCGCTGCTGTCATTTCTGCCCGGCTTTCATGCAGAATATACTTGCTCAAAGGAATTGCTGAAAAAAATTGCAGCCTTTGCAAAAGAGAAGAAAGCTCCGGTTTATACGCATTTATCCGAAACGGAAGCGGAAGTGGCAGGCTGTAAGGAGCGTTACGGTATGACACCGGGAATGTTTCTTGATTCTCTTGGAATGTTTGAATATGGCGGCGGAGTTTATCACGGTGTATGGCTTACTTTGGAAGAAATGAAGATTTTTAAGCAAAAAGGAGTCAGTGTAATTACAAATCCAGGTTCCAATATGAAGCTGGCAAGCGGAATTGCCCCAGTGGAAAGCTTTCTGGAAGAAGGGCTGAATGTGGCAGTAGGCACGGACGGGCCGGCAAGCAATAACTGTCTGGATATGTTCCGTGAAATGTTTCTGGTGACAGGGCTGGCGAAACTGAAACGTATGGATGCTTCGGCGATAGATGCCTTAGAGGTATTGAAGATGGCAACTGTGAACGGGGCAAAGGCAATGATGCTGGAAGATAACGGTACTCTGGCAAGGGACAAGCTGGCAGATATGATTATGATAGATTTGCATATGCCGAATATGCAGCCGTTAAATAATATTGCAAAAAATATTGTATACAGCGGCAGCAAACAGAATGTAAAAATGACAATGATTCATGGAAAAATCTTATACCTGGACGGAAAGTTTTGCGTACCGGATAAACCGGAGGACATTTATAGGAAAGCAAATGAAATCATAAACAGGTTAAAGCAGTGACAGATTACTTTGGATTGATAGGCAGAAATGCTTTTCAATAGATGTTTCACAACTTTTCAATTGAATTCAGGAGGTAGGAGATATGTTGGAACAATTTTTCAAATTGAAAGAAAACAAAACGGATATTAAGACCGAAGTCATGGCGGGTATTACTACGTTCATGACGATGGCTTATATTCTGGCAGTAAACCCCAATATCCTTTCCGCTACAGGAATGGATGCCAATGCGGTGCTGATTGCTACGGCGCTGGCTTCTTTTGTGGGTACTGCGCTGATGGCATTGCTGGCAAACTACCCGTTTGCCTTGGCGCCTGGTATGGGGCTGAATGCTTATTTTGCGTTTACCGTAGTGCTTCAGATGGGATATTCCTGGCAGATTGCATTGCTGGCCGTATTTGTGGAAGGACTTATTTTTATTGTGCTGTCCTTAACCAATGTGCGGGAAGCAATTTTCAATGCCATTCCTATGACTTTAAAATCAGCGGTAAGTGTGGGTATCGGTTTATTTATTGCCTTTATCGGTCTGCAGAATGCAAAACTTATTGTGAATGACGATTCCACCCTGCTCACTTATCAGAAATTTGCAGGAGAAGAGTTTTCTACGGTAGGGATTACTGCATTGCTGGCATTGATCGGTGTGCTGATTACCGCAATCTTATTGATTAAGAATGTAAAAGGCGGGATTCTGCTTGGCATCGTAGCAACCTGGGTGCTTGGCATTATCTGCGAACTTGTGGGATTGTATGTGCCGAACCCGGAAGCTGGCTGGTTTTCCACAATTCCCCATGCTATTGTAAGCTTTGACTTTTCTTCCATAGGCAATACTTTCGGGCAGGTATTCAAAGCGGATTTTTCTTCCGTAAAAATACTGGATTTCATAGTGATTATGTTTTCCTTCCTGTTTGTAGATTTGTTTGATACATTAGGAACCTTAATCGGCGTTTCCTCGAAAGCGAATATGCTGGATAAGGACGGAAAGCTTCCTAGAATTAAGGGCGCTCTTTTGGCGGATGCTATCGCTACCAGCGTGGGAGCCGTTTTTGGAACTTCTACCACAACAACTTATGTGGAAAGCGCTTCCGGCGTAACGGAAGGAGGAAGAACCGGACTGACTGCTATTGTAACGGGGCTTCTGTTCCTGCTGGCATTGGTTTTCTCCCCGTTGTTTTTAACGATACCGTCCTTTGCAACAGCTCCGGCATTGATTATCGTAGGTTTTTATATGATGGGTTCTGTGGCAAAGATTGATTTTAATGATATGACGGATGCGATTCCGGCATTCCTCTGCATTATTGCTATGCCTTTGGCATACAGTATTTCCGAGGGTATTGCTATAGGTGTGATCTCCTGGACAATCATCAGTCTGGTATCCGGAAAGGCAAAAGAGAAGAAAGTCAGTGTATTGATGTATATTCTCACGGTATTGTTCATTTTGAAATATGTATTCTTATAATGACAGGCATTCTTCATAAGGATTGGTATACCGGAAAACGGTTTGAAAATAAGGTAAGAAAGGGAAGCATTCATGGATTGAGTGCTTCCTGCCTTTTTGTGAGGTATGGTTTATTTGTGCCGGAGCGTCACAAATAAGCCCGGATGGATCCGTCGCGCAAACCGAAAAATGCCTAAAATACGGCATT
>DNJW01000426.1:9693-16429 GCA_003488965.1 Lachnospiraceae bacterium
TCCGCAGAGCGGAATCATGGGGGTGGTATGAAAATCACGTATTTGTATCATAGCGGTTTTGCAGTAGAATTGGACAGTTGTGTTTTGGTGTTTGATTATTATAAGGGAAAACTTCCGCAGTGGGAAAAGAGAAAGAAAATTTATGTTTTTGCATCTCATAAACATCAGGATCATTTTCAATTAAAGATTTTTGATTTGGAAAAGGAATATCCGCAGATACATTTTTTCCTAGGAAGCGGTATCCGGCTGAATGGGAAATATCTGGAAAGAAATCACATTGCACCTTCGGCAGCGGAAAAAATAACGAATATAGGAAAAAATAAAAAAGTGATATTTGACGATATGGAGATACTTTCGCTTCGCTCTACAGATGCCGGTGTTGCTTTTGCGGTAAAGGCGGAAGGACGCTGTATCTATCATGCAGGAGATTTAAACTGGTGGCATTGGGAGGGGGAACCTTATCCGTATAACGAAAATATGGAGAAAGATTATAAAAGAGAAATTGATTCTATTCAGGGAATGCATTTTGACGCGGCTTTTGTCCCTTTGGACCCAAGACTGGGAAAAGCGTATGGGTTGGGAATGGATTATTTTTTGGAACATACTAAGGCGGACTATGTTTTTCCTATGCATATGTGGGAAAAATATGAATATATCGGAAAATATAAGAAAACATTGACCGGACAGCGTTATAAGGAACATATTGCGGATATTACCGGCCCGGGACAGGAGTTTGAAGAATGGAATATATAGTATTTGCAGGAGTGATTTTTGCCATAATTGTATTAATTATGTTAAAAGGCTTTTGGGATGAGAGGAAAAAGAAAAGAGCGTTTATCCAATGGCTTAGGGAACATTACGGAGAACTGCCAAAACGGGAAGAATATAAAGAAGAGGAACTGAAAAAAATATCCCGCTATTTCAGGGCACATGAAGATATAGGATTCCATATTGATGATATTACATGGAATGATTTAGATATGGACGAAGTGTTTAAACGCATGAATTATACGTATTCGGCTGCCGGGGAGGAATATCTGTATTATCTTCTGCGTACTCCCATGCAGGATGCGGATAAGGCGGAAATACTGGAAAAACATGTGGATTATTTTATCCGGAATAAGGAAGAGAGAATTGCGTATCAGACCCTTTTTGCACAAATAGGCAAGACGGGAAAATATTCTATTTATGATTATTTGGATTATCTGGATTTGCTGGGAGAAAGAAATAACGGCATACACTATCTGGGGATTCTGGCAATGGTTGTATCCCTTGCGGTTATGTTTTTTTCTGTACAGTACGGTATTATACTGTTGGTGGTGGCCGTTTCGCAGAATATTATTTCCTATTTTAAATATAAGAACGAAATTGACCCTTATATTATCAGTTTCGGGTATATTTTAAAAATGATACAGAATGTGGAAAAGATGGAAAAGCTTCCTGCAGGAGCATTTGCAGAGGAAATGGAGGAGCTGAAAAGCTGCAGAAAGAAGATGGGGCAGTTTAAAGCGGGTTCCTATATTATCATGTCCCCTTCCCGGATGAATGCTTCGGGAAATCCGCTGGAACTGGTGATGGATTATATCCGGATGATTTTTCACCTTGATTTAATCAAATTTAATCTTATGCTTTCAGAGGTAAGGAAAAACAAAGAGTCCATAGATAAAATGCTGACGATTATAGGATATATGGAAGCAGCCATCGCTGTCGGGGCATTTCGGGCATCTCTGGAAACATACTGTCTTCCCAGATTTGACAGAAGGAGGGGAATGAAAGCGGAGAATATGTATCATCCCTTGCTGGAAAAGCCGGTAAAAAACAGTATTTTAACGGAAAAAGGAGTATTGCTTACGGGCTCCAATGCATCCGGAAAATCTACTTTTTTAAAAACAGTTGCCGTGAATGCTATTTTGGCTCAAACGGTACACACTTGCATGGCAGACAGCTACAGCGCCGGTTTATACCGCATTATGTCTTCTATGGCGCTCCGGGATAATCTGTCAGGAGGAGACAGTTATTATATAGTAGAAATTAAATCGTTAAAACGGATTTTAAATCAAATAGAGGAGAAGGGAACGACAGTGCTCTGTTTTGTGGATGAAGTATTGCGGGGAACCAATACGGTAGAACGGATTGCCGCTTCCACACAGATTTTAAAAAGCCTATCCAGGGCGAATGTACTCTGCTTTGCGGCAACCCATGATATTGAGCTGACGCACCTTTTGGAGAAATATTATAACAATTATCATTTTGAAGAAGAAATTATAGATAATGATGTGGTTTTCCATTATCAGCTGCTGAAGGGCAGGGCGACAACCAGAAATGCTATTAAGCTGCTGGGAGTTATGGGATATGAGAAGGAAATTATCCGGGAAGCGGAAAAAATGGCGGAAGACTTTTTAAGAAGCGGGAACTGGGAGAGAGGATAGACTGCTTGACGTTCCTGATAAAAAAGTGTATGATAGATATGGTAAAAAACATTCGGACAAGTAAAAGAATGGATAGGAGGGGCAGTAAAAATGGCAAATGTGGTTTTATTTTTAAATTCTTTTTTCTCCTATTTGCTATTATTTGCATTTGTGGTTGCATTGGTAGTTATAGCTTGTGTCATTGGCGCAAAATGGAGGAAAAGTTCAGATGCTAAGAAGGCAGCTTCCGGACAGCCGTCAATGCCGGATATGGTAGATATTAAGGAATAAGAACTGGAAAGGTCTTAAGTTTTTGGCGAAAAGGCAGGGTGTTCATTATATGGACACCCTTTTGCACGGCGGCATGGAGGTTGGAATGGGAAAGTTTGACATCGTATTATGGGATGTGGACCAGACTCTTTTGGATTTCAAAAAATCGGAAAGTTATGCCATAAAAACGTGTTACCGGAAATTCGGGAAGGAAGCAGGAGAAGAAACAGTAGCTCTTTATTCTGCGATTAATGAAGGCTTCTGGAAACGGATAGAAAAAGGAGAGATTGACAAGAAGGATGCATTGATACAGCGCTTTCTTATACTGTTTGACAAAACCGGAGAAAAGGGAATGGATGCGGAATTGTTCCAGAAGGAATATGCGGATGCCCTTGGCAGCGTTTATTATTATCTGGATGATTCTTATGAGCTTGTTAAAAAACTGAAAGGAAAATGCCGCCAGTATCTGGTAACGAACGGGGGAGCTTATACCCAGACGAAAAAATTACGGCTGTCCGGTCTGTCCGGTCTGGTAGACGGTATTTTTATTTCGGAGCAGATAGGGGCACAGAAGCCCCGGAAGGAGTTTTTTGATAAATGTTTTTCTTTGATTCCCGGATTTCAAAAAGAAAAAACAATAATTGTAGGCGATTCGTTAAGCAGCGATATGTTAGGCGGCAGCAATGCCGGAATAGCGACCTGCTGGTATAATCCCAGGGGATGCAAAAATGAACTAGGTGTTCAGGTGAATTATGAAATTAAGAATTTAAATGAAATATATGATATTTTAGAAGGCTAGAACATTAATTGCCAAGTTTGTGTCTGTGAGGCATCCGCAAACCTGGAATACTTAATAAAGCTGTGCAGAAATGGAGAAAAAAATGGAACTGAAATTTGCAGACAGAATGAAAGATTTTGAAGAAGGGATTTTTCAGGTGTTGAACGAAAAGAAAAACGAACGGCTTGCCCAAGGAAAGACGGTTTATAATTTATCGGTAGGAACACCTGACTTTAAGCCGGCGCAGCATATTATGGATGCTGTGGCAGAAGCGGCAAAAAAACCGGGAAATTATAAGTATTCTCTGGCTGATATGCCGGAACTGACCGGGTCGGTCATCGAAAGGTTTAAGAAACGCTACGGTGTAGAACTTGTTCCGGAAGAAATTATGTCCGTATATGGTTCTCAGGAGGGAATTACCCATATCGGTATGTCCTTATGTAATCCGGGAGACGGTGTGCTGGTGCCGAATCCGGGATATCCTATTTTTGCAATCGGTCCATCCTTGGCAAATGCCAGACTGATTACTTATGATTTGACGGAAGAAAACAGCTACCTGCCGGATTTGGAGGGAATGGATGATGAAGTATTAAAAACGGTTAAGTTCATGATTGTATCTTATCCCATGAATCCTATCTGCAAAACTGCGCCGGAAGGCTTTTACGAGAAGCTGGTATTATGGGCAAAAAAGAAGAATATTATTATAGTCCATGACAATGCTTATTCGGATATTATTTATGACGGCAGGAAAGGAATCTCCATTCTGTCTGTTCCGGGAGCAAAAGAAGTATGCGTGGAATTTTATTCCTTGTCAAAGTCTTATAATTATACGGGGGCGAGAATGGGTTTTCTGGTGGGTAATAAAGAGATTGTGGCTAATTTTAAAAAGCTCCGTTCCCAGATTGATTATGGCACTTTTTTTCCGGTACAATATGGGGCCATTGCGGCATTAACCGGGCCGGATGATATGATAAAGGAGCAATGCAGGGAATATCAGAGGAGAAGGGACGCCCTTTGCGGGGGGCTGCGTTCCATCGGCTGGGATATCAAAGACAGCGAAGGGACAATGTTTGCCTGGGGAGCCATTCCCGAAAAATATGGTACGGATGATGTTGCCTTTGTTATGGAACTGATGCAGAAATCCGGTGTGCTTTGTACTCCGGGAAGCAGCTTCGGTTCCCTCGGAAAAGGACATGTCAGATTTGCCTTGACGTTGCCGGTAGAGGAGATACAGAAAGCGGTAAGAGCGGTGAAGGAATCCGGGATGATATAATCATTTATTTTTATTTGCCGCGCTTATTGACAGCCGCCATATCTTGCTCTATACTATATGATAACCACTAAATATTGATGTTTCAAAAATAATGCAACAATATATAGTGGAAATGCAAATGCGCATAACGTGTGTTTACAGTACACGTCATGCGTTTTTATATCAGGGAAATTCTGACAGGAGGTCATGGGAATGAGTAGTAAGGAAACTGCTGCAACGGAACCGGAATTGAATTATGGGGAAATGTTTAAGCCGCATAAGGAAGTAAGGGTCATTAAGAAGGACGGAAGCCGGGAAGATTTTAATGTGCAGAAGGTTATTGATGCGGTTGGGAAAAGCGCATACCGTGCGCTGACAAGGTTCACGGAAGAGGAGAAACAGCATATCTGCCAGTATGTAGTAGACAAGGTAACGGATTTGGAGCAGGATGAGATTCCCATTCCGGTTATGCATAATATCGTAGAGAGCGCATTGGAGGACGTAAAACCGATTGTTGCGAAAAGCTACCGGGATTACCGTAATTATAAGCAGGATTTTGTACGCATGATGGACGATGTGTACAAAAAAAGCCAGTCTATTATGTATGTGGGAGACAAAGAGAATGCGAATACGGACAGTGCTCTGGTATCTACCAAAAGAAGCCTGATTTTTAACCAGTTCAATAAAGAACTGTACCAGAAGTTCTTTATGACAACTGAAGAAATTCAGGCATGCAGGGACGGATATATTTATGTCCATGATATGTCGGCCCGCAGGGATACGATGAACTGCTGCCTTTTTGATGTATCCAATGTTTTAACCGGCGGTTTTGAGATGGGAAATATCTGGTATAACGAGCCGAAAACTCTGGATGTGGCTTTTGATGTCATCGGAGATATTGTACTTAGCGCTGCGAGCCAGCAGTATGGCGGTTTTACGGTACCGGAAGTGGATAAAATATTAGAGCCATATGCCGAGAAAACCTATCAGAAAAGTCTGGAAAAATACAAAAGGCTGGGTATTGACAAGGAAAAAGCGGAAGAAGAGGCTTATGCGGATGTAGTAAGAGAGTTTGAACAAGGCTTTCAGGGATGGGAATACAAATTCAATACGGTGGCGAGCAGCCGGGGGGATTATCCGTTTATTACGGTTACCGGCGGCATTGGAACAGGACGTTTTGCAAAGCTGGCAAGCATATGCATGCTGAATGTAAGGCGTAAAGGACAGGGAAAGAAAGAGTGTAAGAAGCCTGTTCTTTTCCCTAAAATTGTATTTTTGTACGATGAAAATCTCCACGGGCCGGGAAAGCCTTTGGAAGATGTTTTTGAGGCCGGTGTTAAATGTTCGGCAAAGACAATGTATCCTGACTGGCTTAGCCTGACAGGAAAAGGTTATATTGCCAGTATGTATAAACGGTATGGGAAGGTAATATCCCCTATGGGATGCCGTGCTTTTCTTTCTCCGTGGTATGAAAGGGGCGGTATGCATCCGGCTGACGACAATGATACGCCGATTTTTGTAGGCCGTTTTAATATCGGTGCTGTGTCTCTCCATCTTCCTATGATTCTTGCGAAATCAAGACAAGAAAGCAGAGATTTTTATCAGGTTTTGGATTATTATCTGAATCTGATTCGTCAGCTTCATATACGTACTTATGCTTATCTTGGGGAAATGCGGGCTTCCACAAATCCTTTGGCATATTGTGAAGGCGGTTTTTTAGGAGGAAATTTAAAACTGGGCGATAAGATTAAGCCGATTTTAAAATCCGCAACGGCAAGCTTCGGCATTACCGCTTTTAATGAATTGCAGGAGCTTTATAATGGGAAATCCCTGGTGGAAGACGGGCAGTTTGCGTTGGAGGTTCTGGAGCATATTAATAAGAGAATTAATGAATTTAAAGAGGAAGACGGGAATTTATATGCCATTTACGGAACTCCTGCGGAAAATCTCTGCGGGCTTCAGGTAAAGCAGTTCCGGGCAAAATACGGAATCGTAGAAGGTGTATCCGACAGAGAATATGTTTCCAAC
>DNJW01000426.1:16712-16911 GCA_003488965.1 Lachnospiraceae bacterium
CGACAGAGAATATGTTTCCAACAGTTTCCATTGCCATGTGACAGAAGATATTACTCCTATTGAAAAGCAGGATTTAGAGTACCGTTTCTGGGAGCTGGCCAACGGCGGTAAAATTCAATATGTAAAATACCCTATTGATTATAATCTGGAAGCGATTAAGACGCTTATACGGCGTGCCATGGATATGGGATTTTATGAA
>DNJW01000053.1 GCA_003488965.1 Lachnospiraceae bacterium
AAGCTTATTTTTCAATCTAATACCATGCTTCCTTCTTAGCCTGCATATTTGCGCATAAAAAGCGGGTTCGCCACTTCATCAATTATCATAAGCGTTATCGGGACGTTTCCGTCTGCGGCATGCACATATGCGATGCCTGCTTCGCTCCGCGTAAAGCCGCGGTCCTGGCATATCCGAGAACGGGTTTCCCGTTCAGCTAATGCCGACTTTTTGCTTTGTTTCCTAATGTTAATGCATTCCCCCGGAATCCGCTTCTGCGGTAAAATCATCTCTCAATCATTTATTCCCGGTTTCGTGCCCTCTAACCTTTTTTACGGTTCAAGATATTTCTGCTTGATATTCCTTGCGCAGTTATAGGCTATCGTGGTATGAAAGCCACAGCTTTCACATATAAACTCCCTGCCCTGCCTTTTCCCTTCCGCCCCGCAGGCGCTGCATTCTGCCCCTGTTCCTTTGGCATTAATCTCCTCAAGCTCTATGGAATTGACCCGGCACTTATACTCCAGACGTTCCCTGATATAACCGTTGAAACTCCGCGTCAGTTCCCTATTCGTTCTCTTTGCATAAATTCTTGTCTTATTTTTCGTAACGGGTGCAGTAATCACAATCCTTGCGGGTTTTTCTATTGCAATCATCTTATTGATTTCGGAATTGATGAAGGTTTTGGTTCTTTCCCTCTCCCGCTCCTTCTGCCTGTCATACTTGCACTTTCCCAGATTGTTTTCCTCAATCTCCCGCGCTTTTTGCATATCCCCGTTTTCCGCATTCTGTATGTATGCCGCGTACACCTTATGACGTTCCCTATTCTTCCTGTCAAGCCTCTCCGTCTCCGGGTCTGTCATTTCATTTAATGCCTGTCCATAAATATGGCCGTTAGAAAGCGTAAGCATATCCGCCCTGCCGATATGGATATATACTGTTCCCGTATAGCCGCTGTGTTTCTTAATCTTTGCCTCAACCGGCACAGCAAGCGCGGCATACCCTTTCCTTATCTGTATCTGTCTGTCAAACTGACGGCCATCTTTTAGCGGAATGGAAATCCTTTTCCTCGGCGTCCTGCATACAATACGCATTGCGCCGTCTTTATAGGAGTATCCGTTTGGCGAAATACGGAAATAATTCATACAGTCGGATTCCGGCCGTTTCAGGTATCTTCTGGTAAGCCTGCACAAAAGACTGTTCAGGCGTTTCACATCAATTGCAAGCCCCTCTGCGTTTTTCGGCATCTCATAGTCTCTGCGGTTTAATACAGCTGCATAAACATTGTTCAGTTTTAAGACTGTTCTTAAATAATGCCTGTCGTCAGCGCTTAAGTTTTCATTTGCAGTAATGTAGCCGCCGATTTTCAGCTTCAGGTTGCTCCATAAGCTTTTGATGGTGCCCACAGCATCCATAACTGCCAGTTCATAATAAACCGCCGGGAGATTTAACTGCTCCCTCAGCCCGCAGACACGCATTTCATTTAAAATGCTGTAAACAGGAGTCAGCTTGTCAAGGCTTTTTATTCCTGAATACTTTTTAAAAACGTAATTCTTGACTTTGCAGTAATCTGCTGCAATACCCTTTAGAAACTCCATGGTTTCATCAGGCAGCGGTTCGCTGTACTGCCAGAGCGTCTTTGTTAAGGTATGTTCTAAAGGCACTGACGTTTCCCGCCTTTCCGGATAGTATAATTCTCAAAAAGTGTACTTTTTGAGAATTTCCCCAACCGGTCTATATCATAACCAATTAAAGGTTCCATTAAAAAAAGAAGACGGGATATTCTGGTCTGCTGCCGGAAAAATCGGGAAATCTGCAAAAACACTTGCAAGCCGCCGGATTCTTATGTATAATATATTTGCTGTTAGCAGTTCCACAAAGTACACTTTTCGGAACTGCTTTTCTTTTCTGTCAATTCTGCCAAAGCCATCCAGGACTTCCTTTTCGGATATTCTAAAACACACTCCATTTCCTTTTGCGGCAGCATATCTCCAACCTACCGGATAACGCTTGAAAAAGATTCACCTATTGATGGAGGAGTGTCATTACAATTCACGGCCTAGCCGATTAGGATTTCTAAAGGAGGGCAGGGTAAAAGAGGGGTACACGCTCATAAAGTCTTTAAGAAAGAGATAGAAAGTTCTCTATTGATATGTTATAATGCTTGTGTTGTCCAACCTACACCCGGCAACGGGATGAGGTGTTCAAATGGAAATCATCATTACTTTTCTAGTGACTGTCGCGGCAGGTGTGGTTTGCCACCTCATCAGCAAATGGCTAGACAAGCACGATAAGGGCAGCAAATAGCCTAGTGGGTGCTTTGTCACTATAAAAAGCAAAGAAGAATCCCTCGACTGTACGCCATTACGGTCGGGGGATTCGTTCTTTCGTCCAAATGGACTCATCATTACTTTTTGCCTATCGGCATTATAGCATATGCAAATTTTAATTGCAAGATACATATCTTCTTGATTAAGTTCCTATACTTTTTTACCGGCCGATTTTAAAATCCGGTTTTTCAAATAAAAATCTTTCCGGCAGTTCCACATGGAAACCTTTTCCTACTTCACGGAAATTTTCTGCCGTAATGGTCTGCAGCTTCTGCGGTACAACAGAATATACTTTAATCAGTATTTCCGCTGATTTTTCCACCGTATGGAGCAGACCGAAGGTTAAATCAAAATTTTCTCCCGAACAGAACATTCCATGATGTGCCCAGACTACTACATCATATTGTTCCATCAGCTTACTGGTAGCTACGGCAATCTCTCTTCCGCCCGGCACCATCCAGCCCACAACTCCTACGCCTTGGGGAAATACCACCGGGCATTCCGTAGCCGCTTCCCACAGCTCACGGGTAAAGATTTCATCGTTTAACGGAAGGATAAAGGTCAATGCAATGATATTGGTTGTATGGGCATGATAAATTACCCTATGCCTGCCGTCTGTTGCCTTCTTTTTCACTTCATGGTTCATCAGATGAGTAGGAAGCTCGCTGGTGGGAACTCCGCCTTCTACCAGCCCCCAGCGGATACGGTAGTTTTCTCCCTTTTCATCCAATTCGATAATGGCAATGCTGGCCTCCGGGTCCACAATGATATTTCTGAAATATTTGCCGCTTCCGGTAACCAGAAAAAATTCTCCTGCCAGCCCCGGCACACTTGTCCCAATCGGCGTCCAGACTCCGTTATCGTTTAAACGGGGCCTGATATCCTCCACTTCCTCAGGCTTAATACGGTAGGACAAATTCCCCCCGTTCCTTTCATGCCATCCCTGCTGAAAACCGTCATCTGCCATTTTTATAAATCCGCGGACAAATTTTGTATCCAAAATCCTCATAACTCGCTTTTCTCCTTTCCATTTCCTCTGATAATTAGGTAATTGCGAAACTGTCATTTTTCAATTACGAATTGTGCA
>DNJW01000112.1 GCA_003488965.1 Lachnospiraceae bacterium
CTGCCGTATTTTGGCAGCTTACGTACCGTTACGGTAATCGCAGAGCGAAAGCGCGTCTGTGTTGGAATATACACGCTGCACAATGACAAGTGCAGAATCACCGAGTTTCGCAATTATCTATGGAGAAAGAAATTGAAAGGAGCATGGTTATAAAGATGAAAATAAGACGGGCAGAGGAGAAGGATGTGGAGAGAATCCATGAACTTCTCGTACAGGTGTGCATGGTGCATCATATAGGAAGGCCTGATTTGTTTCAGGGAAATCATAACAGAAAATATACGGACGGCCAGTTAAAGGAAATATTGCTTGACGATAAACGGCCGGTTTTTGTTGCCGTGGATGAGGAGGATTTCGTACTGGGATATGCCTTCTGTATGTTCCAGCAGCATCTGAACGATAATATTCTGACGGATATTAAGACATTGTATATTGATGATTTGTGTGTGGACGAGAAAATCAGGGGGCAGCATATCGGGAAGTCGCTGTATGAATATGTGCTGCAGTTTGCGAAGGAGCAGGGCTGCTATAATGTGACATTGAATGTATGGTACTGTAATGAAGCGGCCATGAAATTTTATGAAAAATGCGGACTGAAGACGCAGAAGATTGGTATGGAAACCATATTGTAAAGGAACAGGAAGGCTGGGCGCAAAAGGGCGGCAGCCGTTAACGGAAAGCGGAATATGACAAAAGAGAAGACAAAAAATATTTTGGATATGCTGGACAGGGAATACGGCACAACGAAGGAAGGGTTTCTTCATAAAGCCGACTGGCAGCTTCTGACAGCAATTATGCTCAGTGCCCAGAGTACGGACAAGCAAGTGGATGAAACGCTTCCAGGGCTATGGGAGCGGTTTCCTGATATAGAAACAGTGGTGCGGGCGCCGGTAGAGGAACTGGAGGATGCGATTAAAAGCATCGGTCTATATAAGGTGAAGGCGAGGAACATTAAGAAGTGCTGCGAGAAGCTATGGAAGGAATATGAAAAAGAGGTGCCTGAAACGATAGAGGAGCTGTTGAAGCTGCCCGGTGTAGGGCGGAAAACGGCAACTTTGTTTCTGGCGGATGCCTATGGGGTTCCGGGAGTCACCGTAGATACCCATGTATTCCGGATTTCCAAAAGAATCGGATGGGCGGAAGGAAAGAATCCAATCCAGGTGGAAAAGGAACTGATGAAGGCACTGCCGAAGGAGCATTGGAACAGAATTAACTTTCAGCTGATTTATCACGGAAGAAGCATATGCACGGCGCGTAAGGCGCGCTGCGAGGACTGCATTCTGGAAAAATGGTGCGACAAGAGAGTATAATAGGAATTGACAAAAGAGGAGAAGCGGTAAACTGAATGAGTCAGGCAAAGAAAATTTTAAAACAGTATTTTGGATATGATTCCTTCCGCGAAGGGCAGGAGGAACTGGTAGAAAGCATATTGGAGGGAAGGGATACTTTCGGGATTATGCCTACGGGGGCGGGAAAGTCCATATGTTTTCAGGTTCCCGCGCTTATCATGGAGGGAATTACTCTTGTAATATCTCCGCTGATATCCCTTATGAAAGACCAGGTAGAGGGACTGAACCAGGCAGGGGTGCATGCCGCCTATTTAAACAGTTCCCTGACTGCCGGACAGTATCAGAAGGCGCTGGGACTGGCGGCGCAGGGAAGGTATAAAATCATTTATGTGGCGCCGGAACGGCTGGTAACGGACAGCTTTCTGGGCTTTGCGCTGCATGCGGATATCTCCATGCTTGTGGTGGACGAGGCTCATTGCGTATCCCAGTGGGGGCAGGATTTCAGGCCAAGTTATTTAAAGATTATGGAATTTATAGAAAGGCTGCCGAAACGTCCTGTTATCAGTGCGTTTACGGCTACGGCTACGAAGGAGGTCAGGGATGATATCATTGACATTCTGCTGCTGCAGAATCCCAGGGTAGTGACGACGGGCTTTGACCGCCCGAATTTGTATTTTGCCGTCCAGTCCCCCAAGGACAAATATGCATCCATGAAAAATTTTCTGGAGCTGCATCCGGGACAGAGCGGTATTATTTACTGCCTGACAAGGAAGTATGTGGAAGAGGTCTATGGACGGCTGAAAGGGGAAGGGTTTTCTGTAACCAAATATCATGCAGGACTTCCGGACGGGGAAAGAAAGGCAAATCAGGAGGATTTTATTTACAGCAGGGCTCAAATCATGGTGGCAACCAATGCTTTTGGCATGGGAATCGACAAATCCGATGTGCGTTTTGTGGTGCATTATAATATGCCGAAAAATATGGAAAGCTATTATCAGGAGGCCGGACGCGCCGGGAGGGACGGAGAGGCGGCGGAGTGTGTTCTGCTATATGCAGGCCAGGATGTGGTAACCAATCAGTTTTTTATTGATAACAACAAAGAGAATCAGGATCTGGATGAAATTACAAGAAGGCTTGTGGCACAGCGTGACAGGGAACGGCTTAAGAAAATGACGTTTTACTGTTTTACCAATGAATGCTTAAGGGATTATACCTTGCGGTATTTCGGGGAATACGGAAGCGGCTATTGCGGGAACTGCGCCAACTGCCTTAGCCATTTTGAAACGGTGGATGTGACGGAAATTGCAAAAGGTATTGTGGGCTGTGTGGGAAGCAGCAGGCAAAGATTCGGAACCAATATGATTATAGATACCCTGCATGGGGCAAATACGGCGAAAATCCGCAATTACCGGATGGATGCAAATCCTCATTACGGGGAACTGGCGAAGGTACCCCTTTATAAGCTGCGCAAGGTAATGAACCATCTGCAGCTGTATGGATATTTGAATGTAACGAATGATGAATATGCCATCGTAAAGCTGACGGAGAAATCGGAAGCAGTGCTTTTGGGGAAAGAGCAGATTATGATGAAGATGGCAAAGGAACAGGAGCATCCGGCTAAGATAAAGAAAGGGAAGGTAAGGAAGGGGACGGCAGGATTCGGCGATGCGGCATTTAATAAGGAAGAGGAAGAAATGTTTGAAAAACTCCGGGCGCTTAGGACAGAGATTGCAAGGGAGGAAGGAGTGCCGCCTTATATTGTATTTTCCGACAAAACATTGGTGCATATGTGTATTCTGAAACCGGCAACGAAGGAAGAAATGCTGTCAGTGACAGGAGTAGGAGAGTTTAAATATGAGAAATACGGCAGCCGGTTTCTTGCCTGCTTCCGCTAAAGAAACGGTGAAACCAGTCTCTTTGATGCTATAAGGCCGGGCTGTCCGCGATTACCGTAGCGGTACGTAAGCTGCCAAAATACGGCAGCTA
>DNJW01000312.1:0-4860 GCA_003488965.1 Lachnospiraceae bacterium
AAGAAGACGGTGCAGAGGACGGCAGTGACGGGGCTTTGGAAGAAGGCAGAGCAGAAATGACGGAGGGGGAAGCCGGCGGTTTTGAGGAAGAAACCGGAGAAACGGAAGAGGAAGCCGGCAGTACTGCAGAGAATGCCGGAAACAAAGACGAACTTTCCTATGAAGTAGTGGAAGAAGGTAACGGCTCCAACGGTGTGTATAGGACATCGGCTTCGTCCGCTGCATATGTTGTAGGAGATGACAGCGGATGGTCAGGCCCCTCATCCCAGATTATGGAACTGTGCATATTCTCCAAGGATGGAAGTATCCTTGACAGGATGGATATCAGCGAGGCAGTGGAGGGCAATGTGGATTCCTATGCGCAGAAAATGGAAATCGATAAGGATGGGAATCTTTATATTGCTTTTGATCAGAGCGTGTTTGTACTTGGCAGGGACGGGAAGCAAATCTGCAAAATAGATATAGATAACTGGATTAATGACATGTTTTGTGCAAAAGACGGTACTGTATACGCAGTTTATTACGGCGATAACGATATGGAAACCCATCCTATAGATATCAAGGCAAAAGCAATGGGCGATGCAGTGGAAAATATAATGGTGGGAAGAAACGGAGGGTATACTTTTGCACCTGGAACCACTTCCGATGTAGTATTTTCCGCGGACAGCGATTTATATACCTATTCTTTCGGGGATGAGGCACCGGAGAAAATATTAAATTGGATTGACTGTGATATTGACAAGGATGATGTACGGTCATTTTCTATGCTGGAAGACGGACGGATATTGGTACTGCTTTCCGGCTGGGATGATGAGAGCGGCATGAGCACCACGGAACTGGTGTATCTGACAAAGAAGAAGGGGTCTGAAGTACCGGAGCAGAAGATTATTACTTATGGTACGCTGTATCTGGACTATTTTGTGAGAAAGGAAATCATTGAATTTAACAGAACAAATCAGGAGTACCGTATTGAGGTTAAGGAATATGTGACGGATGACAGCGCGGAAGGCTACGGTTCCGGCCAGGAACAGATGAATGCGGATATTGTCAGCGGAAAAGGACCTGACCTGATAGAGCTTTCCAATGTGAATATGAGGATGTATGCGGCAAAGGGAATATTGGAGGATTTATATCCCTATATGGACGCGGACGGGGAAATCAATAAGGAGGATTATCTGGAAAGCGTCAGAAAGGCTTTTGAAATAGACGGAAAGCTGTATACGATGCCCTCCCGGTTTTATGTTAATACAGTACTTGCAAAGGTATCCCAGGTAGGGGAAAGAAGCAGCATTACATTGGATGAACTGATGGAGATTGCGGACGGGCTCCCGGAAGGTGCCCAGATTTATGAATATGCCACTAAAAGTTCTATACTGATGACAAATATCATGATGAATATGGACGAATATGTGGACTGGAATACGGGGGAATGCAAGTTTAGCGATGAAAGCTTTGTGAAGGCTTTGGAGTTCGCCAACCGGTTTGATGCGGAATACCAATATAACCAGAATGATATGAGCAGACCGGAGAAGATAAAACAGAATCGTCTGCTGATGGCGGAAACATCCATCAGCTCCATGCAGGAATATATTATGTATGAGGCCATGTTCGGCGAACCGATAGCATTTTGCGGATATCCGACAACCAAGGAAAACGGCTCCTTCCTATCCCATGACGGTTCTATTTTGGGAATAAATGCCAGGTCTAAGAATAAGGACGGTGCATGGCAGTTTATCAGGCGTCAGCTGACGAAGGAGGCACAGGAAAGCAATGCCGGTCGGGGCGGATTTGGATTCCCGGTAATGAAGTCGGCCTTGGAAAAACAGTTCGAAGAGGATATGAAAGAGGAATATTACGAGGATGTGGACGGAACCAAAAAGCGTACGGAAAAAACCTCTTGGGGATACGATGATTTTTCAGTCAGAATATTTGCGGCGAAAGACTATGAGGTGGAAACAATAAGGAACCTGATTAATAGCACCGATACCCGCTATCAGTATGATGAAAAGATGATGTCTATCATTACAGAGGAAGCCAATGCTTTTTTTGAAGGGCAGAAAACGGCAAAAGAGGTGGCGGATATTATCCAGAACCGGATACAGGTTTATGTAAATGAAAACAGATAGGGAAATAGAAGCAGTAGTAACAGTGAAGCCGAAAGGCTGAACTGTTATAAGCAGTAGTGCAGAAGGTCTTATCATCAGAATGGAGAATATAGATGAAAATTAGAAATATGTTGGCGGCAGTAGGAACAGTAATTCTGGCTTTGGGTCTGGCAGGCTGCGGCGGGAAGGATGAAAGCACACAGGAAGAGGCAGAGAACAAAGAGGAAGAGTATGTATATGTGGCCGAGTATCAGACTTTGGGCAAAGATGGCTATGCTGTCAGCAATATGGTAATGGGTGAGGACGGAACGGTATATTTTTCAGCTGTTAAAGAAGGAGAAACGAAGCTGTTTGCCCATAAAACAGACGGCGGAGAAGAAGAAATTCCGATAGAATTAGAGGAAAATACCGGAATCGGAGCTCTTGGAAAAGATACGGAGGGCAATCTTTTGCTGGGGCTGGTTAAGAGCGGCGAAGGGGCAGAAAGCATAGCGGAAAATGTGACAATAAGGAAAATTGCATCGGATGGAACGGTACTACAGGATATTGATACGGGAAAGGCTATGATAAAAGAGGATAATTTTTATATGCAAAGCCTGCTGGAGGACAAAGAAGGAAACTATTATGTCTGTTTAGCGAACAGTGTATTTGTATTAAAACCGGACGGACAGCCTTATTGCGAACTGGATGCGGGAATTTATATCAGCAGTATGTTCAGTATCAAAGGGGAGAAGACGGTAATTGCCTTTTACGGCGAAATGGATTATGAGCTTCAGGAAGCAGACCTGGCGGGAAAAGGCCTAAAAGCTTTGGAGTGCCCTGTTTCCTTTGAATATGGTACTTATCAGGACGGAGGGGAAGCGGCGGATATTCTTTATACGGTAGGAACAAAGCTTTATAGCTATGATTTGGACGCCAAGGAGCCTGAGGAGATTTTAAATTGGGTGGACAGCGATATTGACAGCCAAAATCTGATAGATTTTAAATGTCTTGCAGACGGAACAGTGGCTGCGGTTTCCAGAGACTGGAATTCAGCGGACGGGACAGCGGAACTGGCAGTATTGACGAAGACGGAAAAATCTCAGGTGACGGAAAAATCTCCGGCGACGGAAAAAATAGTGCTGACCTATGGGACGACTTATCTCCCTTACTATGCAAAAACCGATATCGTTGCATTTAATAAGCAGAGCGATAAATACCGGATAGAGATTAGGGAATACGGGGAGGGTAACAAGGATTATGAGACTACGGTTTCCCTCTGGACGGCGGACATTTCCAGTGAGAACGGCCCGGACATTATCGATATGGTATATTGTCCGACAGGTCTGGCAGAGCTGGTGTCCATGGGGGTCGTGGAAGATTTGAATCCTTATCTGGATGCAGACGAAGATATCAGCAGGGAAGATTATGTAGAAAATGCGCTGAAGGCTTACGAACTGGATGGAAAACTGTATGCTATTATGCGGTGTTTCGGCATAGAGACCATGATTGGAAAGATATCCGATGTGGGAGAGGATACTTCATGGACATTGGATGATGTATTTGCGCTGATGGACTCTAAGGGACCTGGTGTAGAACTGGTCGATTCTACAACAAAATACAATGCCCTGCAGATGATGCTGGAGATGAACGGGGATATGTTTGTAGATGAGGAGAGCGGGGAATGCCGTTTTGAAGATGCGGAATTTATAAAAATTCTGGAGTTTGCCAACCGGTTTCCGCAGGAAGTCTCCTATGACCCGAACGGTCCCAGCGAGGCGGAAAAGATAAGAAATGGAGAACTTCTTCTCTTGAAGGAGGCGGTTACGTCGGTACAGGAGTATCAGCTGTTTGAATACATGTTCGGGGAGCCGATTAATCTGATAGGATATCCTACTGAGGGGGAAAGCGGAACGATGTTCAGCCCGAACGGAACTACGGCAGCAATGAATGTAAATTCCAAAAATAAAGAAGGTGTCTGGGAATTTATCAAATTTTTGCTGGAAAAAGAACAGCAGGAGAATCTGCCGCTTGGCAATGCCGGATTTCCTGTTTTGCGCAGTGCCTTGGAAAAGCAGTTTGAAAAGGATATGCAGACAGAATACTATGAGGATACGGACGGAACAAAGATAGAAAGGTCCAAGGGTGCGTGGTCAACCGGAAGGAATGCGGAAATTATCGTTGAGGTTTATGCTGCTACGGAGGAACAGGTGGATAGAATACGGCAAATGATAGAAACTGCAAATTCTTCCAGCATAGATTCGCAGATGCTGAATATTGTAACAGATGAGGCGCAAAGCTATTTTGACGGTCAAAAGAGTGCGGAGGATGTAGCTGCGCTGATTCAGAACAGAATGCAGGTTTATGTCAATGAGAAGAGATAGAAGGCGGCTTAACTTATGAATATAAAGAAATTAGCCGAAAAAAAGGCATTCTTCCATAAAGTGCAGAGAAAGGAAGGAAAAAAAACTGCCTCGAAAAGGGATGCCAGGGGCAGAAAGATTTCATCAGTATTTTTAGCCCCCAGTGTTCTGGGGGTACTGGTGTTTTTCGTGCTGCCTTTTTTTGTGGTTATTTTTTATTCGGTAGTGGATAATCCGATTAACCATGAATTTGTATTTCTTGATAATTTTAAAATGGTATTTAGGAATGCTGCATTCCGGCAGGCGGCTTCCAATACAATGAAATTTTCGGTAATTGCAGTTCCTCTGGCAGTGGTTCTGTCACTGGGGCTGGCGATGCTTTTGGATAGCAAGATGCCCTTTAAAAGCCAGTT
>DNJW01000312.1:5150-5466 GCA_003488965.1 Lachnospiraceae bacterium
CAAGATGCCCTTTAAAAGCCAGTTCCGCACTTTTTTTCTGACGCCTATGATGGTGCCCATTGCATCCATTGTGCTGATTTGGCAAGTGCTGTTTCATTATAACGGGATGGTCAATGATATTACGGCCTTATTCGGGGCAGGAAAAATTGACTGGCTGAAATCCGACCATGCACAGGTCGTTATTATTGTACTGTTTTTATGGAAAAATCTGGGTTACAATATGATTTTATTCATGGCGGCATTAAGCAGTATTCCAAAGGATATTCTTGAGGTTGCAGTATTGGAAAGCGCAAAGCCCTGGCAGATTTTTATATAT
>DNJW01000312.1:5777-6348 GCA_003488965.1 Lachnospiraceae bacterium
GATTTTTATATATATAAAAATAAGATATCTTTCTTCCACGCTGCTGTTTGTAACGATTATGTCTTTGATTAATTCATTTAAGGTATTCCGGGAAATCTATCTTCTGACAGATGATTATCCCTATCCGACGGTATATATGATGCAGCATTTTATGAATAATACCTTTGGCAATCTGGATTACCAGCGGCTGTCGGCGGCGGCGATTATGATGTCCATTGTCATGGTAATTATCATAGGGATTCTGTTTCTGGCAGAAAATCATTTCGGAAGGGATGTGGAAGGATGAGGAAGAGCAGGATGGATTTACCGGGGATGTCCCAAATTCCGGAGGGGCGGGCATACCAATGGATGGTGAAAAGGAAAAAAGGAAAGAATTTTGTAAAAAAATGGTCGGCGACCATTGTGGCTGCATTTTTTGCAGTACTTTTCCTTATGCCCATTGTCCTTACGATTACGAACTCATTTATGTCATCCTCAGAGATATCCTCTAACTACGGACAAGTATTTGCAACCAGCGATACGGGCGGAAAAACATATATTTCAGAAAAGGTGAATTTGAAGTTTATTCCGG
>DNJW01000312.1:6654-6858 GCA_003488965.1 Lachnospiraceae bacterium
GGATATGGTATCGTTCAGCCAGTATATCACCGTGCTGTTTAAGAGCCCGGACTATTTATTTAAATTCTGGAATTCCGTGATACTGGTAGTGCCGATTGTATTTTTCCAGCTTCTGGTGGCAGTGCTGGCCTCGTATGGTTTTACCCGGTACCGGGGCAGAATAAAAGAAATGATATTTTTTATATATATTATTTTAATGCTGAT
>DNJW01000040.1:0-151 GCA_003488965.1 Lachnospiraceae bacterium
GGTGCTTGCAATCGGCACATCTATATACTTAAATTTTACCACAGATATGCCGATTGCGATACGCTTTTTTGCAAGAAAAAAGACAGAGCGTGCGGCTCTGCCTAAAAGATATTTCTTGTCCTTCAATAATAGGAGATTTTGGGTGGGGTAA
>DNJW01000040.1:378-4193 GCA_003488965.1 Lachnospiraceae bacterium
AACATCAAAATTTTTATGCTACAGTCATTTTTAACATATTTTGGATTGTTTTAAAATTGTGCATTTGGATTTTGTAATTATATCTGTTTTCTATAATCCATCTTTCTGCACTGGGTGAAAGATATGAAGTAGTTGCAATAATACCGCCATTTACTTTATCTGTTTCAACTATACCTGTTAAACGTTGTACAACATCAAGACCAACTTTATTTTTTGCTTTATATCTCTTACATTCTACATAATATATCATATCGCCTAACACATCAGGTTTACGAAGGATAATATCTTTTCCACCATCTCTAGTTGTTTGTGTTAATTCTACATTGTATCCTAATTTATTATAAAGCCTGGCCATAAATTCCTCAAACTCTCTTGGGGAAAGATTACGATAAATTTCTTCGGGATGTTCAGCCAAATATGCAAAAATCTTATCATTTGCTGGCAAGATAGTAATAGTTGGTGATTCAGCGGTAATTATTTTCTTCTCATCCGGCAAATATATTTCTGATATTATTTTTTCGGAAATTTGGTCAGCTTCTTCTTTTTCTTCTGCATCTCTGTCTTCGGGATGTACACCTAAAACAGTATATCCACTCAATAGAGGTTGTAATTTAGATGTGAGGTTAGAAAAGGCTTGTTGTTGCTGTTGAAAGCTTGAGGACACATATGCCATAGTAGATAATGCTGCCTTCATAGCATCCGTATTTATTCTCTGTTGCCCCAAGTTTTGTGCAAAGGCATTGAGTGCTGCATACATTCCATTAGAATTTTCTGATATTTTTTGTATACTGGGAGATATGCTCAGTGCATTTTGAATTGCGCTATTTCGTTCTTGTATGGCTCGTATTGCTGGCAGATTAATTGCATCTTGCAGCTTATTCATTGTTTCAATATATCTTGTAATATCATACATATTTGCAAACTCCTTTTTATTCTTTGTTAATTTGCTATAAGGCTATATAAGGTAATCATTTTTCCTTTTTTATCTGCTCTGTTTCCTCAATTAGCAGATCAACCTCATTTGCTTCCATCTTTTTTCTGTTTTCATCATAAAGCTCATATTGTCCGTAGGCATGTGCCTTTGCCTGCTGTGCGGAAATGCGACCAGCACCGGATAGCACTTCCCGTCCTGTCATATTCAGAAAATTATTAAGATAGGTTTCCCAATCTTTCATATACATGGGGATATGTCTGCGGGCCTGATCCTCTGCGAAATCCAGATACATAGTAACTACCCTGTTTAATTCCTGCATTTCATCTTCATCAAGATAATTTTTTGCAATATCCACATCTTTCTTGCGGACTTTTGCCCCCTCAAAGGCAGTTAATCCCATGTTATTTTTGGTTGCATCAGCTCTTTGCATAATAACTTCTGCAGCAGTGTGTCCATGTACCCCATAATGTATTTTGTTTTGTACGGTTTTAAAGAATAACTTTGCCTCTTTATCATTACTAGAGTAATCAATGGATGTTTTGTATATATCACAAATCTTCTGATAAAATCTTTTTTCGGAAGCCCTGATTTCACGAATTCGTTCTAATAATTCGTCAAAATAGTCTTCTCCAAATTGTTTTGGGTTTTTGAGACGCTCGTCATCCATAGCGAATCCCTTGCGAGAGTATTCCTCTAATATATGGGAAGCCCAATTTCTAAAATGCATCCCAATATTGGAACGGACACGATAGCCAATAGCGAGAATCATTTTGAAATTGTAATGCTTTTTCTTCCTTTTGATTTTTCTTTTTCCTTCTGTTTGAACTTGTAAGAATTCCTTACAAGTTGAAAATTCATCTAATTCCCCGTCTGCATAAATATTGCGGATATGCATGGTTATGTTTTGAGGGGTTGTATTATACAATTTGGCAAGGGCAGACTGATTCATCCAAATGTCATCATTTTGAAAAAAAACATCAATTCTGGTATCACCTTTTTCTGTTTGATAAATAAGGATATTCCCTAACTCCGTTATTTTATCATTCTCCATCCGGCAAATTCTCCTTTCTGCTTTTTCCTCTGCTTTTATACACATTATACTGGTTTTTACATTGTCCGCTACAAAATACCGTGTTCGGTCTGGAAGCAAGGAACACCTTGCCGCAATGCTTGCAGACTTTCAGTGAAGATTTCTCATCTGCCAGCATAAAACTAAACATCATCTGTATTGCCAGTAACAGCGAATGGAAATCCCATACGATGGTAGGCCTTTCAAGCAATTCGATATGATACGTTGGCGCAATTCCACCAAATGTTGCCATACCCTGACGGTATAAATCTTTCTGCATATCGTCAAGTTTATCAAAATCCTGATAATACAGGAAACCGGACAGAAAGGTAAATGCCCAGTCGGTAAATTCTTTCAACAGCCATTCATATGGTTCGGCATATTCCCTCAGTAAACTCATGGTAACCGCTTGCGGTCTGTCACTCATGGTCATTACCAGTGCAGCCATTGTCGGCTCACTGACACTCCAAGTGGATTCCACGCCCCGCTTTACAAAATCAAGTTTGTCAAAAGGGAAAAAGTAAGACAGGTATTGTTCCGTTATCATGCTTTCCTCTTTGATGAAACGATTTTTGGGGAGGTATACCGCCTCATAAGTGATAAATTCCGGTGTGGTGGACAGTGCTGTCATAAAGCCGAGCAATCCATAAGAAGATACAAAATCCATGACCGCATTTTTCTTTATCTGCTCATCAGCATCCTGATTCATGCAGGTAACTCCTGTGTTGATTGCATGGAGTACCATTTCATCAGAATCCGTCAGGGGATTATACAGATTCGGTTTTGCATTTTCGGCAGGTGTAATATACAGCACGCCCTTATCATTTTCCTTCCATTCATAGTTATCATACCGCACCCAATGGGAACTGGTTTTCTTAAAAAGGTTCATATCAATACCTCACATGATTGTAATTGTAAATTGTTATAAATATATTACTATCGTAACAGACAAGTGGCATGCCGTCAATCGTTACTTTATTTTTTGTCTTGTTTTCTTTTTGTTGCATTAGATTCTGGAGGTTTTGTCTGCCTGTTATCAGCAAAAACGGAAGAATAATTCTCCAAAAACTCTTTTTCTCTTCTGCACAGGGGCTGCTGTGTCTCCTGCCGTTCGCACAAGATGGTATACAGTTCTTTCCGCAGCTTTTTCAGAATGGTATTTTTCACTTTGAGGATGTTGCGGTCAGTCTGGTTGCGGATGCGGGCAATCCGTTGATTGGAATATTGTCTGACAGCACTGTAATACAATACTTCTTTATGAACATCTTTTAACTCATGGATGGATTTTGCTATATCGAAATCTTCAACCAGTTCCTGCATTTCAAAGGGGCAGTCAAAAATGGTGTCCAGAAATTCGCCTTTTGTTATCTGTTTCCAGAACACAGACTGAATCGGTTCGGGGAGAATGACTTCTTCCGGTGCTGCGCCCCATTCCAGAGGAATATCAGAACGACCAATGACATGATAACGGTACCGCCTGTCTGCATTTGCTTCCAGCCTGTCCCACCAAGACTGTACGTTGCGGAAATCTTCTTCTGTCCGTGCGGAATCCTCCAATCGGGCAAGTGCTTCTTTCTGGGTATCTCTCCACAGTTTTTTCTTTGATGTTGGTACAGCAGTTGTTTTTTCAATGAAAGAATTTTCCTCTTTTTCCTGCTCTATTTCCTGAATGGCGGTTCGTTCCTGTGCCAGTGCGTCCAAAAGTTCATTTTCAAAACCGTCATCTTCCATTTCTGAAAATGCTTCTTTTCCTTTTTGCATTGTGGATTCACCGCCTTTTTATTTGTAAATTAAAATTTTTTTAAATATTTT
>DNJW01000363.1:0-1925 GCA_003488965.1 Lachnospiraceae bacterium
GAAGTACTTTTCACGCTAACCCCCTCGCGCCCCTTGACCTTAAACATAAGAAGTGTTATTATTTTAACGATTAGATAAATTATTTACAAGTACGAGGTGCAGACAAATGAGCAAAACTTTTGACGAATTAATTTCTAAGGTAAAAGAAATCCCCATGAAAAAGGTTTCCGTTGCCGTTGCGCAGGATTCCGCTGTTTTAGAGGCCGTAAGGGCTGCCAAGGACAGAAAGATTGCGGATGCAATTTTAGTAGGGGACGAGTCCAAAATCAAAGCTGTTGCATCTGACATCCAGGTGGATATCAGCGATTTTGAGATTGTAAATGTAGAAGACGATATCGAAGCTTCCTTAGCTGCTGTCAAGCTGGTACATGAGGGAAAGGCGGACATGTACATGAAGGGGCTCATTGATACCAAGCATTTCTTAAAGAGTGTCCTTGACAAAGAGGTGGGACTCAGAACCGGAAAACCCTTGTCCCATGTATGCGTTTTTGATGTAGAGGGTATTGACCATCTGCTGTTTTTGACGGATGTGGCTTTCATTCCCTATCCTACTTTGGAGGACAAAGTACATATTATCAATAATACACTGGAAATTACAAAAGCATGCGGTATTGAATGTCCGAAGGTGGCTCCTCTTGCCGCTGTAGAAGTCGTAAACCCGAAAATGCCCGTTACTGTAGAAGCTGCAGAGCTTACCCAGATGAATAAGGACGGTAAAATTACCGGCTGTATCGTGGACGGTCCTCTTTCTCTTGACCTTGCCATTGACGCGGAAGCTGCAAAGCATAAAGGCGCTACGGACAGGCCAATCCAGGGCGATGCCGATATCCTTCTTTTCCCGGATATCCATGCCGGCAATTTAGTATATAAAGCGATGGTACATACTGCAAAATTAAAGAACGGAAATATTTTAACAGGCACAAAAGCACCGGTTATCCTGACTTCCCGGTCCGATTCCATGGAAGTTAAGGTAAATTCCCTGGCTCTTGGCGCTGTTGTGGCGGAATATTTAAAATAACAGTAATTAAATATTATAAAAAAGGAGAATAGGCTATGGCAATCAAAAGTTTAATTATTAATCCCGGCTCCACATCCACTAAAATCGGTGTATTTGAGGATGAAACTTTGTTATTTGAGGAAACCTTGAGGCATTCTACCGAAGAAATCGCACAGTATGCTTCTATCGTGGACCAGAAGGATTTCAGGAAAAACATTATTTTGGATTTGATGAAGAAAAAAGAATTTGACATGAAATCCTTGAATGTTGTAGTAGGACGCGGCGGTATGTTAAAGCCTGTGGCGGGCGGCACTTACCCGGTCAGCGATGCTCTTATAGAAGACTTAAAAGTAGGTGTGCAGGGGCAGCATGCTTCCAATCTGGGCGGCATCCTTGCAAAGGAAATCGCAGATTCCATCGGTGTTCCTTCTTATATTGTAGACCCGGTTGTGGTAGATGAGCTTATGCCTATTGCCAGATATTCCGGCGTACCGGAACTTCCCCGCGCCAGCATTTTCCATGCCCTTAACCAGAAGGCTGTTGCAAAGCGTTATGCCAATGAAAAAGGAGTGGCTTATGACTCCCTGAATCTGATTGTAGTTCATATGGGCGGCGGCGTTTCCGTAGGCGCTCACGAAAAAGGGAAAGTTGTTGACGTATTTAATGCCGTTGACGGTGACGGTGCTTTCTCTCCTGAAAGAGCCGGCGGCGTTCCCACAGGCGCATTGGTAAAAATGTGCTTCTCCGGTAAATACTCCGAAAAAGAGGTTTATAAAAAACTGGTCGGCAACGGCGGCTTCAACGCTTACCTGAATACCAACGATATGAGAGATGTAGATAAGATGGTAGAAGAAGGAAATGAAAAAGCGGCAGAAATCCGCGAAGCATTTATCCTTCAGGTTGCCAAGGATATCGGCTCCATGGCTTG
>DNJW01000363.1:2225-2521 GCA_003488965.1 Lachnospiraceae bacterium
CAAGGATATCGGCTCCATGGCTTGTGTCCTGAAAGGCAAAGTAGACCAGATTATTATGACCGGAGGCATCGCTTATGACAAGGCTGTAACGGACGGCTTAAAGGAAAGAGCCGGATTCATTGCTCCCGTTACCGTTTATCCGGGCGAAGATGAACTTCTTGCACTGGTCCAGGGCGCTATCCGCGTTATGACCGGTAAAGAAGAGGCTATGGTATATTAACATAGATTTATGTTGCTGCAAAGAACGCAGCTTAAGAGTTTCGAAATGTTTTGAAGAACGCCTGAAATACGGCGTT
>DNJW01000363.1:2811-3742 GCA_003488965.1 Lachnospiraceae bacterium
AACGCCTGAAATACGGCGTTCTTCTTATTAATGGTTTGCCGTAAAATTTGCTATGTACAAAAAAGTGCGCAGAAATGGAGAAATAAATGAAAAAAATCATTTGTAGCCTTTTGGCAGCTGTAAGTCTTTTCTACTACTTCTGGCTGGGTATCCATAACAGCTTCCGTATGTCAGTACTCCCTTTCTGGCTCCTTTTATCGGTCTTTTTTCTTTTATTAGGATACCATACATCCATTCCAGTACTTAAAAATATTCCTTGTTTTCTCCGCCGCGCTTTTACTGTCTGCATTTGTGTTGTTTTTACTTTTTTTCTCCTTATCGAAAGCTGTATTCTATGGGGAATGACTGGAAATAATCCGGAACACTTAGACTACATTATCATCCCCGGGGCCGGACTGAACGGCGATAAACCTTCACCGGTGCTGGAAATGCGGTTAAGCTACAGCTGCAGCTATCTGGAAGCACATCCTGAAACTATAGTGATTGTATCCGGAGGCCAAGGTCCTACGGAACCCATCAGCGAGGCAGAAAGCATGAAAAACTGGCTGACGGCCAAAGGCATTGACAATTCCCGTATTATTATGGAAGACATATCCACTACCACTGCGGAAAATATGCGTTATAGCTTTTCCTGCATTCAAAACGGCCCGGATAGTTTGGCGGAAATCAATGTCGGTATTGTCACCAGCAATTTTCATGTATTCCGTTCTGTATGCATTGCCAGCCACGCTGCAGACGAATTCTTTCCCCCTAATCAAATCTGTCATATATATGGCCTCTCTGCCCCTTTTTCCCCCCGCCTTCTGCCCCACTATATGGTAAGAGAATTTTTTGCTATATGTGTGGATGCTCTGCTGGGGAATATGAACCTTCCATTTTAAATTTCCCCGTTTTAATCATTTTTTATAAAAATTATAAAAAATACTTCATT
>DNJW01000146.1 GCA_003488965.1 Lachnospiraceae bacterium
AAAATCCTTTCCCGACTGCTTATCCAAAAAAATATTTCCTATTGATACACCTGCCTTTTCCAATGCTGCCATCTGCCGGTCTTCATTCTGATCCACTGAGGATACACGCACATAACCATAAACACTCTTTTGTTCCATATTGACCTCCGTAAGAATTTTTTTATCCCCACTTTATTTCAATCAAAAAAACCACTTATTTTCAAGTGATTTGAAGATAAATGGTTTTTTATCATTGTTCACAGCAAAATTATTTCCTTCGCACTGCTATCTTGGCAAATCTCAAAGCTCCTTTCGCAAAAACTGACACCTTATGTCATTTCTCGACATATATTATTAACAAACCTATTCTAAAATCCGATTAGCACTTCGCGGATTTCATGAATAATAACTGATAAAGGAGCACCATGTCTAAAGAAGCTGAATGGGATAAACGCTTTAACATCGGAATTGATTCCATCGACAATGCACATCGAAAGCTCTTTTCAATTGTACACAGATTAATCCATTTGAGCAAAGATGAAAATAACGGACCATGGGCATGTGCCGAAGGTATCAAATTTTTTAAAAATTATACAATAGAACACTTTACAGATGAGGAAGCCTATATGCAGTCAATAGGCTATAAAGGATATGAGATACACAAACGCCTGCATGACGACATGCGGTACAAAACACTTCCGGCACTGGAAAAAGACCTTACCGAATCAAACTATTCCCAAGAATCTATCCAACATTTTCTTGGCATATGCCTTGGATGGCTTACTGCCCACATTCTAATCGAAGACCGGGCTATTACAGGTAAAATTTCAAACAGATGGAAAACAGACCATGCCGGCGCTGATATGAATGTACTAGAAAATGCACTGACTGTCACTATAAAAAAAATTTTCGGATTACAGCCGGAAATCGTAAGCGAGCATTACAGCGGCGAAGACTTTGGAACCAGCATGATTATCCGGCTGACATATTACTCAACAGCTAAAAAAAAGGTACAGATTTTCATAGTTCTGGAAAAAAGCTTGGTATTGAGAGCTGTCAGTGCTATGACGGATATACCGTTGGACAAAATGGATAAACTTGTCATGAATGCCGGAATGGAACTTTCATTACGAATTATGAAACAACTTGGCATACATTGCCTCCTATCTTCACAGTATCAATTAGAGAGCCGCCATTTTATGACACCGGAACAATTTAGAAAAACGTTTTATTTGGAAATTTTTGATTATAGCCTATTGTTTAATACCGGACACGGTTATTTTGCTTTTTGTATTAAATTAGTATAAACCGATATGCTTTAACAAATTATGATGAGCTATAAGACTTTATCTCGGCCTATTCTCCTTTTCCAATCCCGCTGCCGTTTTTATGTTCTTCCGTCATATACGCCGCACTCCGGCATTCTCTGCAAATCTGCTTGCGACAGCAAACAAATAGCCGCTGGGATATCTCCTTACTTTCTACCCCCCCTAGGGCTGGCAGCCCTCTGTATGCGCCTCGCGGCATATAGATTTCTTGTCCATTGTCCAGCAGCAGCGTCTGTCTGTCCCAGCTCTCCGCATGCTTCAGATTGACGATATAGGACACTCCAATTCCCACAAACTCCCTATGAATACAAAGTATCTCCCTCAATCTTGTCATTGTCATCCGCAGCAGGACACACTCTCCTCCTCTCAGATAAATACACTGTTTTTTGCCTTGTGCCTCACAGTAGATAATATCCTCCAAAGCCAGTCTACGGACATGACAATTCGTCTCAAATAAAACATAACGGCGCTTGTCATGCTGCATCTGCCCCAAGATTTTGTCCAATGCCTGGAAAAGCGCTTTTTCAGATATCGGTCTAAGCAGATAAGACACCGCTGCTACACCAAACGCCGCCAGCGCATACTCTGCCGACGAGGCAAAGAAAATGACCTGCTCACAGCTTCCCATGCCCTGCAGCTTCCGCACCGCCTCAATCCCTGACTCCCCCGGCATGCTGATATCCATTAGAAGGACATCCGGCTGGTAATGTTCAAGCTCCACCTTCTGCAATAAATCCTCTATATTTGTAAAGCGTTTCAACAAAAATACTCTTTCCGCAAGCGGGCTGTGCCTGCCCCGCAGCATATGCTCCACCTTGTCCAGCTCTGCAGTTTCACTGTCACAGATTGCAATTTGATACATGTCTGATACCTCCATATAAAATACATCCATGACATCATTATACAGATTTTCGACAATTTGCACCCTATACCATAGTATAGGTTTTTAAAAATCAATCCACCTCATCCTCATCAAGATCCACCACAAACTTTGCATCACTCACTGCCACAGCCAGCTGAAGTTTATTTTTTAGATTTGTTTTTCTCAGCATATTTGTAACATGATATTTGACTGTGACCACTTCCATACTGAGTTTCTCCGCTATCTTAGGATAGGGCAGCCCTTTCACCAGACAACGCAGGACACGCATCTCCGTCTTGGTAAACTCTGTGCTTTTTGCCGTTCCGATTTCCACTACCGGAGGCGCGTCCGGAAAAACATGTTCTCCTGCCAACGTGCGCTGCACAATCTGCATCAGCGTCCCCTCATCGGTGTCCTTGTACCACAGACTGTCCGCCCCAAAACATTTTGCCTGCTCCAGAATCCCGCCATCCACCAGCGAAGTCACTACCACAATCTTTATGTCCGGATACGTCTCCTTAATTTTTTTCACCGCTGTAAGACCATTTTCACGATGTGCCGTCTGCACATCCATCAAAATCAGGTGTATTTTCTTCATCCCGCAAATTTCACATGCTTCCTCGGCTCCCTCAATAGAAGCCACCAGCAAAAAATCGTCTGCCTTTTCAATATATCCTTTCAGAATACTTTGTATCATTTTCTGGTCTTCCACAATCATAACATTTTTCATACAAATCTCCATTCCGGAGCGTTTGCGCAACAGGTTCATCCAAGCTTATTTGTGACGCTCCGGCACAAATAGCCGTGTGATAAAATCAGCTATCAAGCTTATTTTTCAATCTGATCCTCCATGTCAGAGCAGCTTGCTGCGATGACAGTGCGATGGGAAATTCGCGCAGGCGATTTCTCATCTGCAATCAAGG
>DNJW01000147.1 GCA_003488965.1 Lachnospiraceae bacterium
ATTAGAAGTTCTTCTCACACTAGGCATTCCACTGCGCCCAGTAGGACAAGAATGTTCGGTGATTATGCAATTGGCTAAGTATGAATAAGTAGAATAAGGAGATGTACGATGGCGGCAATACAAGAATATAAATGTCCGTGCTGCGGCGGCGCCATTGCTTTTGACAGCACGATACAAAAAATGAAATGTCCTTTCTGCGACACGGAATTTGAGATGGAAACACTGGCAAGCTATGACAGTGAGCTGAAAAGTGACCAGGCGGACGAT
The DNA here is from genome assembly GCA_003488965.1 of Lachnospiraceae bacterium. GTDB lineage: Bacteria > Bacillota > Clostridia > Lachnospirales > Lachnospiraceae > Kineothrix. The sequence goes on from DNJW01000147.1 coordinate 268, forward strand.
ATGAGCTGGCAGCTGGCTTCGGGGGATGAATGGCAGGAGGGCGAGCTTGACGGGCTGAATGTTTATGTATGCCATTCCTGTGGGGGTGAGATTGCCTGTGACGGGAATACGGCAGCTACTTCCTGCCCGTTCTGCGGGAACCCGGTAGTGATGATGGGACGGTTTTCAGGCGCGCTGAGGCCGGATTACGTGATTCCCTTTAAAGTAAATAAAAGGGCAGCAAAAGAAGCCCTGAAAAAACATTATGAGGGCAAGCGCCTGCTTCCCAAAGTATTTAAAGACGAGAATCATATTGATGAAATAAAAGGAGTATATGTCCCGTTCTGGCTGTTTGATACCGGTGCTGACGTCAATATGAGATATAAGGCAACCAAGGTCCGTATATGGAACGACAGTAAATACGATTATACCGAGACAAAGTTTTATTCGGTAAGCCGGAGCGGAAAGATGGAATTTGAAAGTGTCCCGGTGGACGGGTCTGCCAAGATGCCTGACGATTTGATGGAGTCTCTGGAACCCTTTGATTTCTCGGAGGCAGTAGATTTTCAGACTGCATATCTGGCAGGCTATCTGGCGGATAAATATGATGTGGAGGCAGAACGGTGTGTGGAACGTGCCAATGAGCGTATCAGGAGAAGCACGGAGGATGCTTTTTACGAGACGGTTAAGGGTTATACCACAGTCACAAAGGAAACGGGAAGTATCCAGCTGCAGAACGGTAAAGTGACATATGCCCTTTTTCCGGTATGGCTTTTGAGCACCACATGGAAGGAGCAGAATTATCTTTTTGCCATGAACGGGCAGACGGGAAAGATGGTGGGGGATTTGCCATTGGACAAAGCTGCGTATAAAAAATGGCTGTTTGGTCTGACAGGGATGATAGGTACGGCATTATTTGTCATCATATCTCTGTTCTGCCTGCTGTGAGGAGGTGCGGATAATGAGGAGATTGAATAAGAGACTGGCCGGCACATTTTTAGCGCTGCTGCTGGCGGTATGTGCAGTATCGGCAATTTTTGTACTTCCGGCATCTGCGGCAGGCGAACTGCCGAGACTTGTGGATGCGGCGGATTTGCTTTCGGACAGCGAAGAAGAGGATTTGTTATATACGCTGGATGAAATCAGTGAACGGCAGCAGACCGATATCGTGGTGGTTACGGTGGACTCTATGGAAGGTGAGACTGCCATGGTATATGCCGATGATTTTTACGATTATAACGGCTATGGTTTCGGAACCGGGAGAGACGGAATCCTTCTTTTAATCAGTATGGAAGAAAGAGAATGGTACATATCCACAAGAGGTTACGGCATAACGGCAATTACTGACGCAGGGCGGGAATATATCTCGGAATTATTTGTGGAGGATTTAAGTGCAGGCGATTATGCCGCAGCATTCACAAATTTTGCCAATCTGTGCGATGATTTTATAACCCAGGCAAAGACAGGGGAGCCGTATGATGTGGACAATATGCCGATGGATACCGCCGGATTTCTGGTCGGGAATTTTATGATATCATTTGGAGCAGCGCTTATCATATCATTGATTGCAACGGGAATTATGAGAGGAAAGCTGAAAACGGTGCACAGCCAGTCGGCGGCGGATAATTATATTAAGCAGGGCAGCATGCAGCTGACAAAAACCAATGATTTGTTTCTTTATCGGCATGTAGACCGCAGGAAAAGGGTGGAAAATAACAATTCGGGAAGCTCGGGAAGTTCGGGAGGTTCTAAAACGCATACCTCTTCTTCCGGCGCGACACATGGCGGCGGAGGCGGAAAATTTTAACCGGCTAAACTAAAATATGACGCCCGGACTAATATAAAAAAGAATAAACAGTTACCATTCATTTTGCGGGCGGTAACAGTTTATTCTTTTTTTATACTGTTATAATATTTATTCCCTTTTAAAACTCTCTATAAAGTGGTAAAATAAAAACATAGATAAGGGAAAACGGATGTTGATTGAAAGAGAGTATGTTACGGCCGCAAAAAGCGGCAGAATGAGAGGGATGATATGAGCAAGGTATGCATTTTTTTCGCACCGGGATATGAGGAGGTTGAGGCGCTTGCCGTGGTAGACCTGCTGAGAAGGGCAGGGATTGATACGGATATGGTATCCGTTACAAAGGAGCGGGAAGTAACCAGTTCCCACGGTGTGACTGTCCGGATGGACAAATTATTTGATGAAGTGGATTTTGAGGCAACGGATATGATTGTTTTGCCGGGAGGAATGCCGGGAACGAAGAATCTGGAAGAACATTTGCCGCTGATGGAAAAGCTGGATGCATTTTATAAAGAAGAAAAATGTATCGGCGCTATTTGTGCAGCCCCCAGTATTTTAGGTCATAGAGGGATGCTTAAAGGAAGACGGGCATGTTCGTTTCCAGAACTCGAAAGCCATCTGGAGGGTGCCGAAGTGACAGAGAATCCGGCAGAGATTTCGGATTTTATTATTACAGGAAGAGGAATGGGATGCGCCGTGGATTTCGGACTTGCCATTGTGGAAAAATTTCAAGGGAAAGAGGCGGCTGCCGCACTGGCAGACAAGGTGATTTACGGGCACTATAGGAAATAAGGGAGTTGCTATGAACATATTATTTTTTTTAACGCCGAAAAGCGAAGTTGATTACGTTTATGATAACGATACGCTGTGGCAGACATTGGAAAAGATGGAACATAACAAATATACAGCGATACCGATTATTAACCATGAGGACGGAACCTATGTGGGAACCATAACAGAAGGCGATTTGCTGTGGGATGTAAAAGAAAGATATGAAATGAATTTGAGCGCAGCAGAGGATAGGCCGATTCTTAATATTAAGAGAAAGAAGGATAATGAACCGATAGAAGCGGATGCGGACGTAGAGGATATTATCAGCAAGGTAATGAACCAGAATTTTGTCCCTGTTATTGATGACAGCGAATGTTTTATAGGAATTATAACGAGGAAGGATGTAATGCTGTATTTAACAAGAAAATGTGCGCTGAATGAACTGGCGTTCGCGTAAAGGATGAAAAACAGTTTAAATCAATAAAAAATTGAATAGTCTGTCTGCCAAAACTTACCTTAATATTTCGTTCATCTTCGTAAATACTAACATCAAGATAAGTAATTCAGTTCTGGCTTAGTTCGGATACAGAATGTGTTTTATGATGCAGAAAGTGTTCGGGATAGGCATAAGGATTGAAATTGCTTATCTCGAATATAGATAGCGAATGCTAGAAATACGAAATTGGAGGTGAATTAGGATGGCAAGCAGCAAATCTAATAGAGTAGAAGTTCCTGAAGCTAAAGCAGCTATGGATCGTTTTAAGACAGAGGTTGCTTCTGAATTAGGTGTGAACCTGAAGGAAGGTTACAACGGTGACTTGACTTCTAAGGAAGCAGGTTCTATCGGCGGCGAAATGGTTCGTAGGATGATTAAGAAGCAGGAAGAACAGATGAAATAACAAAGCAGGAAAGCAGCCCGTCTGGAAACAGACGGGCTGTTTGATATAAATGGAGGTTGTTGGAAAGTATCATGGAAAAGGATATGAGAGATACTGAGGAAATTAAGAACTGGAAAGCGATAGGGGATGTTTTCCAGGAAGGAAGCGAGATAGAAAGATACCGCAGGATGATGATGCAGTACCAGTGTGCCATGCTGGAGGTTAAGACAAAGCTGGATGTGCTGAATGCAGAGCTTTCCCTGCAGAATAGGAGAAATCCTTTTGAAACGATAAAATGCCGGATTAAATCACCCGAAAGTATCCGGGAGAAGATGGAACGGAACGGTTGGGCTATGACAATTGAAAATGTGGAAAGACATTTGAACGATATTGCGGGAATCCGTGTAATCTGTTCCTTTCCGGATGACATTTACAGGCTGGCGGATTGTCTTCTGGAGCAGGATGATATCACCCTAATATCAAGAAAAGACTACATAAAAAATCCAAAGCCCAACGGATACCGGAGTCTTCATCTGATTATAGAAGTGCCGATTTTTCTGACGGATGAAAAGCGACCGGTGCGGGTGGAAGTTCAGTTCCGTACCATTGCCATGGATTTTTGGGCAAGTCTGGAGCATAAGCTGAAATATAAAAAACATATTAAGAAGGCAGAAAGCATTTCAGACGAACTGTTTTACTGCGCGGAGCTGATATCCCAGCTGGACGGGAGGATGCAGCAGATTAGGGAGAAAATTGAAAGGGAATAAAGCAGTCCGGATTTTAAAATAACGAAATGACAGATTGCCTTTCTACAATATCTACATCAAGAGTGATAAGGCAGGGTTCATCCTGGTTATCCGAAAGAATTTTATCCAGAAGCAGACGTGTAGCAACTCTGGCTTTCTGGGAAACATTCTGGGAAACGGAGGTAAGCTTGGGGGTGGTAAAACGGCATAGGTTTAAATCATCGTAGCCTACAATGGATAAGTCCATAGGAATCCGCAGTCCGCCTAATCTGGCGCCTTCCATCACGCCTATCGCACAAATATCTGCTGTAGTGACTACAGCGGTTATGCCGTTGTTCATTGCGGCAATTTTTTTCCCTGCGGCAAGACCGCCTTCGTAGCTGGGGATTTCGGTGAGTACATACTCCTGGCGGAACGGGATTCCGCATTCTTTTAATGCCTGGCAATATCCGAGAAAACGTTCGGTAAGAAGATAATTTCCCTCATAATTGGCAATGAATGCAATATGGCTATGACCGTGATTGATAATATATTTGGTAGACAGATACAGTCCCTTCCGGTCATCGGATTTGACGTTGATGAGTTTGGGCATCTTCAAATGGCTGTCAAAAACAGCAAAAGGACAAGAAGGTTTATCGATAAACTCACGGGCATAATCGGGAAAGTTAGGAAAAAGGAAAATAATTCCGTCCACATTCCAGTTCCTTAAGAAATGAGATACGTCGGTTTCCTTTACGACGGAACGGAGCATCATATAATATCCGTTCCGGCACAATTCCTGCTCGATAGTACCTATCATAGTGCTGATATATGGGTCTTCAAAGGAATTTTCCTCATAAGATTCCATGGGAACAATGACTCCGATGATATTGGAAGTTTTTTTGGTCAGGCTGCGGGCGCTTAAGTTGGGCACATAACCGCATTCCTGAATAATTCTGTTTATTTTTTCTGCTGTCTGGGCGGACACTCTATTGTTTTTCCCGTTAATTACGTTGGAAACAGTCATCATGCTGACGCCGGCTTTGTCAGCAATGTCTTTTAAAGTAGTCTTTTCCATATCTTTTACCATGTTTTCCTTATTATTTCTTCGTTCCATAACTGCGGATAAGCTGCAGCGGGTATGCAAAAAGCTAAAGTATATGCTTAAATCAGATTTATAAATCTCATAAAAATATTATAGCCTGAAAAAAGAAAATATGCAATA
>DNJW01000115.1:0-214 GCA_003488965.1 Lachnospiraceae bacterium
CCCCCCCCTGAAAAATTTGCGTAAAAAAAATACCAGCATTTATTATCACTATATGGATTTCCCGGTTTTATTCAAGCAGTCTGGCACGAATTGTTAAAATCTGTCCCGAATTGTAATCTTAACTTATTTTTTTGCCTGCCAATCCGCCAAAACAGGGTTAAAATACGACGCAAGGTCAAGAGGAATTGTATGGGAAAGGATTCTGCATTGTACC
>DNJW01000115.1:505-1054 GCA_003488965.1 Lachnospiraceae bacterium
AAAGGATTCTGCATTGTACCAGTTAATGGACGTCCGCATGAATGGCGCCACAAACTGCACTAACGATTCGATGCTTTATTTAATCATATTTTAAACTTACGAATATTCTGCTCCAGTATATCCGCTGTTCCTTTTAGGTTTGCTGCAGACTGTTTCACTTCTCTGAAACGCTCCGATACATTTGTGATGACTCCGCTTGTTTCCTGCGTATTTGCTGCATTGCTTTCTGCAATGCCGGATAAGCCTGCAATCGTAACAATCATTTCTTTTCTGGCTTTTTCCAATTCCTTTGTCCTATTCTCAATACTTCTTATACTTTGAATGGATGTATGTATTTCTCCCATGACCTTAACAACTGACTCCTCCGTACATGAAATATACTGATTCTGTTTGTCAGTTACTGACTGCATTTGCTGCATTGCTTCCACCACATGCCCTGCATTTACAATCAGGGTATTTACAATCCGTTCTATACTGCCGCTGGCATTATTCGACTGTTCTGCCAGCTTCTGAATTTCATCTGCCACAACTGCAAATCCGCGTCCTGCT
>DNJW01000115.1:1353-6182 GCA_003488965.1 Lachnospiraceae bacterium
ACAACTGCAAATCCGCGTCCTGCTTCTCCGGCTCTTGCCGCCTCTATACTTGCATTCAGCGAAAGAAGATTTGTCTGCCCCGCTATTTCAGAAATAAAGCCTGCTGCCTCATGAATAGTCTTTGCTGATTCATTGGTCTGTTCGGTCAGTTCCGCAATCATATTGACCGCCCTTCCTACTTCCTCGCTGCTGCTCTTAAGATCCTCAATGGCGGTATTGGTCTTATCGCTTGCCAAAAGCATGTTATCTGCACTTTCATTTAATGCAGCCGCCTCACTGCCGGTTTCAATAATCAGATTTCCCATATGTGTAATATTTTCCGATGCATTTCTGGTATCCTCCGCCTGTGAGACTGCCCCTGATGTAATGGTACCTACTGACTGCATTACATGATCCATACCGGCATCAATCTGGCAGGAGGTCTGTTCTAATGTATCAGAAGCAGTAATCAATTGCTCCATACTATCACTGATTCCTCCGATCATACTCCGCAAATCCGACTGGAGCCTGCCAATTGCCCTCGTCAGGTCACCCACCTCATCTTTTCGTCTCATATGCTTCTCATCCAACAGCACATTCAGATTTCCTGTAGCCAAATCCTCCACACATGAAATCTCCTTACCCAGTGCCTTTGATATGGAATTTGCCACCAGACCAGCACTAATCATTCCAATCAAGGCAATCATCACAACAATAATAACCATATAAAACACAATACTAAGAACACTGTTTACCGTTTCATTTTTATTTACACCTGCAAAAACCATGCCGACCGGCTCTCCATTCTGGAATATAGGAGCATAGTATCCATAGTACATTTCACCATTCACAGACACACTCCTGCTAAAATATTCCTGACCTTTCTTGAGAACCTCCTCTTCGATTTTAGCCCCCGCCGGACTGCCAAGAATACGATTCCCATCCTCATCTATTATGGATGTCATGATTCTTTGAGTTCCATAGAAAAACGTAACTTCCATTCCAGCTTCTTCCTTAATCGTATCCAACAGCTTCTCCGATCGTGAAATATTATACCCGCCCTTCCAAATGTCCCCATTGGAAGCCACCGTATAGGAACCTGAATTCTGATCGTAGGCTGCCAGTGTCGCAGACGCCGTTCCCCGCAGGGAACTTTCTACCTGATGAATAATGGAAGTTCTCAGGGACGTTACCGCCAAAGCAACAATAATAATTCCGAGAACACTGATTGGCAGCAATGCGCATAAAAATATTGTTTTGCGGATAGTCAGTTTCATTGCATCTTCCTCCCTTTCGTCACTCGAAAACAATAACATTTTCATAATACCAGTCTATTCCACCGGTAATTGTTGCATCGTCCAGTGTTGTCCCCATGCCTCCAATTACTTCGCCTGTGTTTGTTTTCAGTTCTCCGTCAAAAACATTACTGCTTCCGTTTAAAATTGCTTCCGTTTCCTCTGAAACTTTTTCCTGCGTTCCCACTGCACAAAAAGCAGCCAGCTCCGTTATTCCCACCAGACCTTCCTTCATGCCTCCATAATAATTGGAACCGTCCCATGTTCCCTCTATTACAGATTCAACCGCTGCGGTATAATAGGCGCTCCAGTTCCAAGTCACGCTGCATAAACATGCTTTCGGAACTTCCTTACTCATATCCGAATTGTAGCCGATTCCATATACCCCGTATTCTTGCGCAAGTGTCATTGGATAAGGCGTATCGCAATGCTGTGCCATCACATCACATCCCATATCCAACAGTGTCTTAGCTGCCTCCTTCTCCTTTTGCGGATCATACCAGCTATTGGTAACTGCCACATAAATCTTTGCATCCGGATTCACGGATGCCACTCCGATAGCAAAAGCGTCAATTCCGCCCGTTACCTCTGAGTTGCTGGTGTCCATCGCTGCCACATACCCGATTTTGTTACTTGCAGTGTTCATTCCTGCCACAATTCCACTCAAATATCTCGGCTGATAGATACGTCCGAAATAATTATTGAAATTCGTGCCGTTTGACATATATCCCGTACAATGAGAAAAATATACATCCGGATATTTTTCTGCCATTTCTGCAGTTGTCTCCATATACCCCCAACTGGTAGCGAAAATAATATTACATTCCTCAGAAATACATTCCTCAATTGCAGCCTTCGTTCCCTCCGTATCTGCATCATCCACTATTTTGCGCTTAATCTGGTCATCCGATAAGCCCAGATTGCTCTGCATTCCCAATATTCCAAGATCATGCGTGTAGGAATATCCGCTTCCTTCCGCTGGGTCAGAAATGTACAAAACCCCCACCTTAAGTTCTTCTTTGCTCATGGATTTCGCTGTATCTTTTTTAGTCTGAGCCTTATCAGCCGGTTCTAGCTCATAACCATCGTTTGTTACATAATCATCCGGCTTGGCACTACTTTCTCCGCAGCCGGCCAAACTGCAGGCTATAAGCATCCCTGCCGCTAAAAATTCTATGATTCTTCTCATTCCCAGTCTCCTTTACCACTTTTCTAATCATTCTGAATTTACTCTATTGTAATCACATCCGCCAAGATTTAGTGAAAACCAGGGGCAGAAGAAATAAACTCCCTATCATAATACTCTGTCAAATGTTCCCTGCATTCAATAAACACCTTCCCCAGTTCCGGATCAAAATGACTTCCGAGAGATTCCTCTATGATGCGAAAAGCTGTATCATAATCCATACTCTCCTTGTAGCACCGCCTGCTCACCAGTGCGTCAAAGACATCTGCCAGCGCCATAATCCGCGCCTCCAGAGGAATCCGGTTCCCTGACAGATGGTCAGGATATCCCGAACCGTCCCATTTTTCATGATGGCAGTGTGCCATATTCTCCGCAATTCGGATAAACGTCTCATCCTCCACGCCCCGCAGCACCCGCGCCACGATTTCTCCGCCCCTGCCCGCATGATTCTTCATCTCCTCAAACTCCTCCGGCGTAAACTTTCCCGGTTTGCGCAGGATTCTGTCATCCACCGTGATTTTTCCGAGGTCATGCATTGGTGCCGCCTTCGCGACATAGTCCAGAAAATCTTTTGAGAAACCATATTGAATCCCAAATTTCTCCAATTTCTCCGTAAATATCCGTACCACTTCGCTCGTCCTTTTCACATGTCCTCCAGTACTGCTGTCCCTGCCTTCAATCATATCCGCCACACCGAGAAGTATTTGATCCTGCATTTTACTGATATGCTCTGTCTTTTCCTTCACCGCTTTTTCAAGCTCTGTATTATAATGGTTCAAAAGGCGGACATACTGCCTCCTCTGCGTATCGTCCCAGATTTCCACCATCAGACCGATGTTTTTCTTTTGCGTACCGTGATACAATGTCCTGACAGAACAGTGCAGCTCTTTTTCTCCCCTGACAATATAATAATCCTCACACCACAGCTGCCGCAGCCGAAGCTCTATATTGCTGTACAGGAACGCATTTTCCCTACCGATCCGGTGATCGACCCTGAGTTCGGAGACCTCAGGCAGATACTCCTTCACTTTCTCGTTGCATCCAAGATAATTATACTTCTTGTCAAAAACCAGATAACCGTATGCACTGTGCTCCTTCAGCGCGTTTGCAATGTGATCCGCCACTTCATACATACCAATCCTGCGGATTAGCACCAGAATCAGTATTTCGTCCAGCAGATAGACAAAGACCATCCATTCCGTCTCAGAATGAAGCATTCTCTCTCCCACATAAACGCCTATGGAAAACATCTGCGCAATAAAAAGGCTTAAAATCACTTTATATGAAATTCTCTTCTGCCGAAAAAAGGAGACTGCCAGCACCCAGATGCACAATGCCATACACAGAAACACAAACACCGGATACAGCGTATGCATTGGTCCGTATTCCTTCTTTAAAAAAGAGACGCCGCCTCTTGTGACCAGTTCCACTCTGCTGTAAAATTCCGTGCCCGAACCGATTCGGAATACAAAATACAGAATCAAGGATGCAAACACCAAAAGGAATAGGATAAGCAGTCTTTCCACCGGCTGCTGACATAAACCGGCTATACTTAAGAATAGCAGAATCGGGACGAATACCCCGCCAAGATATACGAGACAATTCGCGTTAACCGCATGCTTCAGCGAATCCGCCACGCAAATAGAGTAGTAACCGAAATTGCTTATCATGATCGCCATAAACAGCAAAAGAAAATTCGTGACCTTCTGCTTCTGCCCTAAAATAATCAAAATCAAAAAAAACATAATTGACATGCCAAAAGCAATGCCATAAAGCCGTACTATCATTGCCTCTCTCCTTTTCTTACTTTGCAGGAAAGTTTTTCGCCAACTCAATTTTTTCTTATTTTACGGCTTTTTTCAAGAGGCATGGCACAAATTGTTAGAATTTATCCCAAATTGTAATTATTTCTTTCAAAATAGGGGTTGACAAATCATTTTTTTATGATATTCGTTTTTTTGTTGTTTTATGCTATGATATAAACTGGATGTCTGTAAATATTCAGGCACCTAAATAGTTACGGATATTTTTAAGAACAAAGGAGGCTTTTCCATGCGGATTGCCATTGTAGATGATATTGCGTCAGAACAGGAAACCCTGAAAGAAAGAGTAGCTATACAGACTGCCCGCCTTTCCCTTGACGCTGCGGTTTTCTGTTATGCTTCCGGCACGGACTTCCTTGACGCTGCCGGGAAAGAACACTTTGACCTTGTATTCCTTGATATTTATATGGGAAATGAGAACGGCGTCGATACGGCGGAGCATCTGCGCCGCTTCGACCCGGACTGCCTGCTGGTGTTCACCACCACCTCCCCCGACCATGCGCTGGAGGGCTTCCGTGTCCGGGCGCTGCACTATCTGGTGAAGCC
>DNJW01000374.1 GCA_003488965.1 Lachnospiraceae bacterium
TTATCTTATCTCCATCATATCCTTCTGAAATCAATGCAATTTTCTCCAAAATCTCCTGATAAATCCTGTTTCCATTACGATAAACCAAATAGTGTTCGCTCAAATCATTGCTGTCTAACAAATAGTGCAATTTACTGTTTTGGGGGTTATCATATGTTTCTACAGATAAAAAGGGAATTCCCATTTTCAATGCAAAAGCAGTTCCATGGAAGCGGTCTGTAACCAAAAAGTCTAAACAGCCGATTACCCTGATCCATTCAAATGGATTGATTGAAATCATATTGATATCAGCTTCTTCTTGAAAATCATATAATGCGATGATTTTATATTCATTCCCTAATTTGTCTTTTATTTTTTTTACAATTTTCTCGTCCGGCATCATAATTCCAAATATTTTTTGTTTTTTTTCTATTTTATATTTTTTGTATAGCTTCTCCTTGAATGCCTTCCTGTCATATGTAAAAGGAATCAGAAAAGTCGGATCACAATTATGGTAAGGGTTTCCACCTCCAATTTGCACTACCATATCATAGGTTGTCTGATCCCTGACGCCCAAATACTGAAACCGATTGACCGCGCTTTTTATATATTCCTTTTTCTTCTGTTCTATCCGATTTAAATCTGTCCTGGAAGATGCCGCATAGGAAATCCTTACGACATCTCCCATATCAAAATTAAGCCAATATGCCGTTGGAAATCCGCGCATTCCGTCCACTTTCCATACTTCATCGCTCCCAACAATAATAATGTCATAGCTTTGCTTTTTTATAAAAACTTCAATCTCTTCCAAACTATCCGTACATAATCTGTCTTTACTTAATGGAAGCAACCTGCATGACCTCTCAAAACCAATTCTTTGCTTCCATTTATCTATTTTATGTTTCCCCTGAAACAATGTACTTTTATAAATTTCATAGGAAATCTTTGATGTATAATCAATAATCTCTACCTTAGCTGTATCCCCACTAATATGCTTTACATACTGGGACAAACAATACGCCTGCAAAAAAGCTCCATAATTAATACTTCTATGATAAGTTAATATTCCTATCTTCTTTTTTGCCATTCCACATACTCCTTATTGTATCCGGCAATCACTTTACCGCAGAATCCAGTGTATTCCTTCTATTCCCTGGTCAACCAACTGATCTATCATCTCTTTTTCCCACACACTGTCCACCAAGATAATTTTTATTTCATCCTGATCAATCTCCTCAATTGGTATTACCTTTTTATGAAGCAGATAGGAACCTTGTTTTGATTCATCATTGTCAATAAAGTACTTAACCTTCTCTTCCTTTCCATATGCCCTTAAGTCCCTTAAAAGCTTCTGCCCCCTGCCTCCTGCCCCAAAAATAGCAATACCGTCATTTCCATTTATCAGCGCTTTGTCGTGTTCCAATTTCCCGATATAAGTTACTTTTTTACTTTTCAGACTATCCTGCGGTACCTTTTGTAAAATCGTGCAATAAAACCACTCATCAAACTCCCCTTTCCCTATATTGGGCACTGCTATACGCGGGATCTCATAGTCCTTATCCCTTCCGGGTTGTGAAACTGCGGTGTAAGCTTGTCGAAATCCCTCTTTTTTCAAAACTTTTATGGTATCCGCATTGTAATCGTTTTTGCTGCCAAAAGGATAGGAAAAATAATAAATCTGATGTCCTGTAATCTGCTCAAGCTTTTTCTTAGATTCATATATTTCCTTTTCCTGATACTCTTTCGGAAAAGTCCCTAACGAAACATGATGAACAGTATGTGCCCCTATTGTAATCAGCTTGTTCCCCGAAAGCTCTGCTATCTCCTCTTCCGTCAAAAAAGCATATTCTTCTCTTCCTGCTTCTTTTTGTTCTGACCAATCACGTAATTGTCCAAGAATGTCCTGCTGCATAACATCATCTGATTTCATGCACAATCTGCGCAATGCCAGATAAAGCGTATATTTTTCCTCCAGATTTCCGACAGCAAACTCATAGCAAAAAGATGGCAGTTCCAGATAAAACTTTTGCTTCTGATGATTCCCTGTAAAAATCAACCGCAACAGCTCGGTTGTCCACAATTCCTCTTGTTTGCCTATTTGTCCTGTTGTGATAAAAATGGTCGCGGGAATGCCCTTGCTATTTAAGTAAGGACTGGCATTTTTTAAAACATCCTGAAATCCATCATCAAAAGTAATTGCTATTGTACCCTCTCGATGTTCCGAAAGCGGTACGATCGGAAAATATTTCTCAATCAGTTCTAATTGATACTTAAAGTTCTCTAAGGTAACTGCCAGATTATTGTAATCCTGCTGCAATTCATTAACCTTATGATAAAGTAATATCATATACTTCTGCTCCTAAAATATTTACTTTTCAACATAAGCGCCAATCACTAACGGATAGCTGCTATCATGGTAAGCCAGTTCTTCCTGCGTTAAGTCTTCTATTGTTAACCCGTATAAAAAAGCCGCACTTGTCTTTACATTTCCATATTCCGTTATGGAAATAGATGCTTCCGGAATATTCTCTTCTAATAATCTTCTGAACCCTAACGGTGTAAACCTCCAAAACTGACCATACGTTTCATTATCTGCACGTGACAATGCCGCAATTCCGGGTACTGTGATAATCGCTTTTCCACCATTTCTCAGACATTTTCCCACATAATGTATTGCTTTTTTAACATCAAAGAGGCATGAAAAAACATTCGTCAAAATAAAACAATCAATACTTTCATTCTGTATTCCCTCTCCAGTTTCTAAATTACCTTTTATATAATTGCCTCCCGTTTCTCCCTCCAAAACTAAAATTTGCTGTTTTTTCACTGCGTTTCCACCAAGTACGCTATAACGGGCATCCCCGATTTCCAAAACAGACCCTTTAATATCTTCTATATGTTCCCTTACAAAGGAATCAATATAATACCTTGCAATTGAATACCCCCGGGTATGTCCATAATTGTAAGACAGCGGCTTTATTGGCAGTTCCCTGATGGTATTTTCTGACATGCTTCCCACATGCAGCTTTTTCAACAACTCTATATCCTCACGACAATTAACCTCTTTCATACCATTCCACAGAATCACGCCATCGTCACGTACTGTCATTTTTTCTTCTGGAGAAATATATTGCACTTCTTCACCTGTTGCCGGCGGCAAATTAACTCCTAACTCAATTTTTTCAGTTGAAATTCCTAATGCCAATATTTCTTTCAGAATTTCAAACATATAAAGATCAGACATAATGATAATTTCATCATAATTGCCCGTTAACAGCCATTCCTTAGCAATTACCGGATAACCATCTATTTCCTGTTCTTTTATATCTCTTCCAATAATCCCTATAATATTGTAAAACCTTTGCAGGTATCTCTTTTTATACTGGTAGTATTTTCCATAACCCCAAACAATTACTTTTTTCTTTTCATTACTCATTCTTTTTACCCTTTGTCATCATCATGCTTAATCGAAATGAATACTTCCTTAAGTTCTCATAAAACTCTTTACGCTTTGGCGTTTCCGGCACGGAGCTTATCATTCTTTGATTATACTGAACCGCTTTTTTACCATCTACTGCCTCGCACTTCATCTTCTTTGAGATTTCTTCAAAAAGTTCTTTTCCCCTTTTCGAATGTACAAAAACTAAAGAGCACCCTTTATCATCTCTAAATCTGGGGGCATATTTTTCTACTCCCCATGCATCCCCGATCGTCAAATCACTTTTCCTGTTAAATCCCTTATATTGGCAGTCATAACATGAGCTTCTCAGAAAAATATTTTGATTAAATCCATAATCATAATAATCATCCAAAGGAAATCTACGATACTCTCCTCCATTTGCATATTGTATGACAAGCTGCTCCTTATTCCATCCAGCATCTTTATTCTTAAAATCAATATGTTTAATCTTTTTCCCACGGTGAAATACTTTGATGTATTTCTCCCAGATTCCCGGCGCTCCTACTCCATGACAGATAAGATCTATTGTATATAATCTCTCATATTCTTTTTTCAGGTATGCCTTTAAACCTTCAATCTGACATGGAAGCCCTGTATACAGAACATATTTCCCTTTTTCAAGGGCTTCCCTTGCTTGTCTATATGTAATCCCAATATTACTTTGAACATATTTAGATCCTTTAAACAGTCCCACTGCCTCCATAGTCTCCGCATGAGAATGTATGACCCTGATTCCGTCATATCGCGCCCCAAAAACAGTACCTCCTTTATCTATACACCATTTAGCCGCTAACGGAAAAACAGCTCCGGATGAACTTGTTCTACGGATCTTCTCATCTGTACAGTATCCTACATATGAAACGATCGTCTGTTCCGGCTGCTGTTTATCCCCTTTTTGTAATGCAGGACATACTGCCCTGCACTTTCCACACTGTATACATGTTCTGCTATTTATATATGGGTAAGTACAGCCCTCAAAATCCATTTTCATCTTAATGCTGCCATTTGGGCATGCATTATAGCACGCCATACATCCCGTACATTCGCGTTTTAGCACATTTTTACCCTTTCATTTTGTCCATATTTTCATATAGCTTACGTCTATCATATTTGTCAGAACATATGGATTGAATAAGCAAATTTAATCCATCAGCCCCCAGTAGTTCTTCACGGCATATTCCTTTCCCCATGTATTTCCAAAACATCGAACAGAACTCATCCGAGCTAAGTCCGGTCTCTATGCGTCTCCGTTCAACTTTGTGAAATCTGATATCAATGATAAAAAAGGATTCATTCCAGAGATTCCACACATACAGATAATCTCCCCTGATATGCGCCTTTGAAAACTGCCCACAGGCATCCGGTCTTTCCATAACATCCCCACATATATCACTGCTGAACCACGCTTCTGAAAGCACGTTATTTTTTATGTCTAACTGCAATACCTTGTTCGCATGGGATGGAATAAACCAGACAAACTCATTCCTATACACAACGCTGCTTCCATATCCCTCCCTATGCCCATATCCGTTAGGAAAGCCCAGCATTTCCAGACAAATGTTTTCATTTTTTATTTCCGCAGCAAGCTGCTCCTTTTTCCTGTTCCAGATTATTACATTTCCATAAATGTCCATCATGCACAGCCGCTCATCGTCAACCATACACATGGTGGTATAGATTACCTTGTCACCACCGACAATATAAGCTTCCCTACAGCCATTGCATAAATCTATTTTTATTATGTAGTTTCTATATCCAATATAAATACTATTTTCAACGCACACACAATTTCCGTTTAGCAGCCACCTTTCTCCCCTATCCTTTGGTTCTGTGTTTTTTGGAAATGCTTCTAAAAATGCTATCCTTCCATCATATAAATTAATTTTTTTTACAAAAATATCCTGTACCTCATTAGTCCTTCTTATCCACGGAATCATCCAAACATTGTCATTTTCCACGCAACATGCGCAGTAAATATCTTCTTTTATTTCATCTACCAAAAATTTCGTTATTTTTCCATCAGCCTTGTCATATACAACGGTGGCATCCGCCTCTGATGGAATGAGGATCATTCTACTCCCGGATTTCACCATGCTTCCGTATAGCACTGGCTTGTTGTTTTCTATTGGAAGTCTGATTCTTTTTTCCATTCTCTTTTGTTTCAAATTGTAACAACATAGATAGTTATATCCAAATGGAACAAACCAAATATTTTCTTCATCAATTACAAAATCACTTGCGTACGCATTTAAGCCATACTGCAGCATTGTTTACCTCTTCTCCTGCATAGCAACATCGATTTCATTAACTCTCCCAGTTTAAAATAAAATCATTTAAATAGGACGTATATGCATTGGCTCCAACGGCATTCATATGTCCTGCATCTTCATAGAAATAAGCATTTTCTGAGATCGGATACAAATTTTTCATATTCAAATAACAAATATTACCACTGACATACGGCTGTATGATTTCCTCAAATTCATGCTTCCATCGCACCATTTTCTTATTTTCACTGTGCGCTTTTTCCACCTCTGCCAATCTTGGCGTTAATAAAATTATAATTTTTATATTCTTGTTTATTTCTTTTGCCAGCCCAATCAATTCGTCAAATATATTTATATTTTCCTGTATTGT
>DNJW01000192.1:0-176 GCA_003488965.1 Lachnospiraceae bacterium
ATAAATTTAGTGTCGTCTTTGAACGAAATATGATACAACAAACTTAATTTTAATTTCCATAAAATATGTGGACCGAAAATGGAATTTGTGAAAGAAATTGAAATGGCTAAGGAAATTGAATTTCTTAAGATACATTCCTCGCAGCTCCGCTACGTAACAAACTTTTCTGAAAAGTA
>DNJW01000192.1:480-1929 GCA_003488965.1 Lachnospiraceae bacterium
CGTAACAAACTTTTCTGAAAAGTAGAACATGCGATATACTATCGGAAAAAGGGAAAGGGAATTATGGAGGAAGCTGTATATAGTCAGGCGTACAAAGTTCCATGTTATGCAGGGCGCCGAGCCACTGTTTCTTATGGAGCAGGAACCACTCCCGGTTTTCGATCAGAAAAGATAGGTACTTTATTTTGCGGCAGGACAATATATGGAAGTTTCTGCCGTCTGTGGAAAGTGCCGAACAGCCTGCCGGAGATTCAGGGTCGGAGGTTAGAGACAATTCAAAATTACATTTGTGAACAGAAAAAAATGACAAACTGGGGGTTGCTAATTTGAGAACGTCAAATGTAAAATTATGTGCTATACTATTCTTCATAGGGACGGGCTTTTAAGGGTGGATTAAATGAGCTTTAAAGAACTCAGGATGATAAAGAAGTGTAAAAGATGAATTGGGGGTATCTTATGACCGCCAGAAAAGCGTACATAGATCAGATTATCCGGGAATTGGCAATTGCACAAACCGAAATTGAATATCAGTGCAGGCTGGGGATTTATGATGACGTCCATTACTGGGAGGAAATCGCAAAGGGGCTGCTCAATCGGTGCTACGGATTTCATTTGGCAAACCTGAATGAAGAGAAAAAGAATTTTCCGGGAATCGATTTGGGAGACAGAGGGCGTGGAATCGGGGTACAGGTGACAGCGGAAAAGGGAAACACCAAGCTCAATGATACGATTCAGACTATGATCGGGAAAAAGATTTATGAAGAGTTTCCGCATTTAATATTTTTTGTTTTGGGCAGGAAGCAGAAAAAGTATACTGTGACACAGAACGGACAGACTCTCTTGGATTTTGATGCGGAGAAGGACATTTTGGATTTTGGGGATATCATAGAAAAATGTCAGACACTGGAATTAGAGGATTTGAAACAGGCTGCGGAATTTTTGGCAGGAGAGATATCTCAAGGAGGGACTTTTGGGGTCGGGAATGCTGAAAAGGAAGAAGCCTACCGTAAACATTTGTCGTCCTGTTCAGACAGCATTTCCATTATAGGTATGGCGAAGAAGCTTCCAATTGAAATGGCATGGATACAGCTGAGGCTTATGGATGAGGAAGCACTGCAGGAACTGAAGGAAAAAGGAACGGGGCGCATGCCCTATCAAGAGGAAATACGGCGGACAAAACGGAAGTTTGATATTGAATCTATCTGGACCTCTGCAGAAAATATGGTAATTCTAGCAGGACCGGGGGCAGGGAAGAGTACCCTGTTAAAAAAGCTGGTTCAGACAGCCCTTCATCGAGAGCAAAAAGTAATATGGCTGTCGCTGATGGCTGTAGCGGGACTGCTTGGACAGGTGAAGACCTTTGATCAGGCAATGCGGGAGACGATGACGGCGTCCCTGTCATTTGAGGTGAGCAAGGCAGAGTTTGAGTACAGGCTTCAGTATCTGTTT
>DNJW01000192.1:2191-6324 GCA_003488965.1 Lachnospiraceae bacterium
ATTGCAAGCTGGGCAGCGGCTCATCCCTGGGTCAGGGTGGTAGTCACCAGCAGACCGCTGGGGTATGATGCAGCGGCGCTGTCTGATTTTAGACATATGGCAATTTTACCTATGGATTTTGAGGAGTGCAAAAACTACGTTGGGAAACTGCTGGAAAAACTTGTGCCGGAGGATGCCAGGCAGTGCACAGACTGGTTTGAGAAGCACACAGAAAACCGGAACATTGTGGAACTGGTCAGTAAAAGCCCATTGCTGCTGGGATTTTTGCTGCAGCTCTCCATCAAGCGAATTGATTTTGGAAACAGCCGGATAGAATTGTATAGCCGCGTGATACAGGAATGGCTGCAGGGCTCCAGCCGGCAGAATGAAATGAAAATAAGCGAGGCGGAACTTATGTGCGGCATAGAAGCCGTGGCATATTACATGACGAATGCCATGGACCGCGTTCATGAGGGAGCATGGGAAAAAGAGAAGATTCTTTCCGCGGTAACGCCATGGTTACAGCGGGAGTTGAAGTGTTCAAAACTGGCGGCGCGGCAGAATGCAGAATATATCTTGGAATTCTGGGATAAAAGAGGAATTTTGGAGAAGAATTATTTGGAGAGCGGGATACAGTACCGCTTCCTCCACTTAAATATCGGGGAATATTTGACCGGAAAGTATATCAGCGAAATGGAGCCTGACGAGGCAGAAAAATGGGTACTGGCGCGTTCCGGGAGTGCAAAGTGGCATGAGGCAATCCGTATGGCTGTGGCCTGTGATGACAGCGGATTTCTGGCGGCGTCTTTAAGTAAACACGAAGAAGCGGCGGAACTGCCGACAGGAGAAGTTTTTCTGGCGGCAGAGGGGCTTGCAGACCGGCAGACGGGGGCAGAGGCACAGAATATCTACAAAAGCCTTTTACGATTTGTCGTATCAGATAATGAGGAGCTTGTGAAACGAGCGGTGTCTGCCATACAGGGAATGCGTGCGTTGATACGCGAATGGGATACAGAGTATCTGCTTGAGCTTATGAAAAACCCAAAACGGCGGATCGCGGATGCGGCTTATGGCGTATACCTTTGCATGCCGTGGGAGGAAATGGATCAGAGTATATTAAGACAGCATTTTCTGGATTATAAAGGGCGGGCGGAGCATGCATTTGGACAGCGCTCCTATCAAAATATGGAAGAGACGGTCAAATACCTGCAGCGTAATCCAAAGGACTGTGAAGTGATTGAAACAGCAAAATACTATTATGGAAATCACTGTTCTATGCATGGCATGGAAATTTTAGGGGAGTTTCTGTATGAGGTAGGAGAACAGGAATGGAAAAAAGAATGGGATAAAAGATATTTCTCAGTTTTTGACAATGAGACAATGCAAAAAGCGTTTCAGCGCATAAATGCGGTGAATGATGCATTGTTAAATGTAATGATTGAAATTTATGGTATGGACATGACCATAAAACAGGAAGATGCAAAGTCGGAAGAATGTCTGGAGTGCTCCAAACTGGCGCAGGGATTACAATATATGCAGAACGCAATTCCGGAGCTGTATGCGTTTGGCGTGGATTTGAAACAGCCTTACTGTAAGAATGTCATAGGGGCAGTCGGCGTTGCCGTGGGAGTAGATGCCGGGCGGATCAAAAATGAGTTGTCTTATCTGCACCGGAAGCGTCAGGAAAATCCGGAATTTCGCCTATATCGGTATATGAAAGATGTCATTGTGAGCAGTGACTGGTCAAAAGCGGCAGAGGGAATTGATGAAGAAACCCTTTTAAAGGGGATTGCGGCATATTCGGAAATCGTTGCATTGCCCTGCATGAATATGCTGGTGCAGCAGGATGGGAAAGAGGAAACGAAACAGGCATTGCTTAAGATGCTGCATGCAGAGAACGAAGATGTCATAGAGCGCATCGGAATGATAGCACAATATATCTGGAAAGATAAATCCGCAGAAATCATTTTGAACAGGCTGCTTCATGGGAGGTTGGATGTATGCGCCGGGTTATATCGTATTTTCCCACAATTATATGGCGAATTTCGCATAAAGGACTGGATGGAAGCGATGCTGTGGGGAGTCTCGAATGACAACATTGTGTTGGTGCAAAATGCCTGCATCTGTATAAAATGTGGACTGCAGCAGGGATATCTGGATGGGGAAGCGAAGGAAGAATTGTTATCATTCTGCAAAGAACAGTTTGAAACATGGCTGCAGCGAAAAGTAAAATGCACCAACTGTGATGACGGAGCATATCTGGATGAAAGTGGCTTTTGTCCGGAATGCCATGTGGGAGGCAATCTGCCTTATCGAGCATTTATGGAACTGTTGATCAATAACCGGCGTCTGGATTATCAGGAGCTGATCCGATATGGCGGACATCGCTCATCGGATATCAGCGGAGTGGCATATGAAGGCATTAAAAGCTTTTGGGAGGAGAATCCGCAAGGCATAGGAGAAATACTAGAACAAATAAAGGAGGATAAGTGCCCGAAGTATCTGTTTGGATGGCTGCTTACCATGCCGGAAAATGTGATTGGCGGATACCAGAAGCAGATTGTAGACGTGGCGGAGAAAGAGAGCCGGGAGCTGCAGCTCGTATTTCTGGAGAAAATGAATGGTCTGGAGTGGCTTCCGGTAAAGGAAAAGCGAGAATATTTAAAAAAGATGATGTGCAGCGCGGATGCAGAAGTGAAAGCCAGGGCAACGAAGGTGTGGCTTGTTTTGGAATAATAATGGAAAATGAAGCCGCCGTTTCACAAATTTAGTTGACAGCACCATTTTTGTGAGTCATCGAAAGAGCATATTTTGAAATATATTAACTACATGGCTTTCAGCCACTTTCACGGTTTCGCCGCGAATAATTAAGGTTAATGAAAAATTTCAAAAGAAAACTATAAAGACGCAGAAAAAAGTTGAGATGGGGTGATATTTTGGAAATAATTAATTTTAATGATTTTCAGCAAAATCAAAGAATGTATGGTGGAACCGCCGGTCGAAAAATGGGAATTACTTATAATGGGAAAGATTATCTTTTGAAATTTCCGGGTAATTTAAAAGAACAGAAGATGAAAAACATTAATCTTAGTTATTCCAATAGCCCTGTTTGCGAATATATTGGTTCAAAGATATATGAATTAGTCAGATTACCTGTTCACAATACAATTCTGGGAACAAGAAATGGAAAAACTGTAGTAGCTTGTGAAGATTTCTTGCAAGATGTTCCGGGAGTAAAAGAGCATTTTTGGAATATGTTTATAATGGATGCATTGATTGGTAATTCAGATCGTAATAACAGCAACTGGGGAATTATTTTAAGAAAAGATGGTTCGAAGGATATTGCGCCGGTTTATGATAATGGTAATTGTTTAAATAGCAAATGGGATGATGAAAAGATGCGAATCGTAATGAATGATGCTGATAGAATGGAAGCAGAGGCGTATAAAGCACGTAGGTGTATATTTGAATTACATGGGAAACGGATAAATCCATATCATATAATTGAAAGCAGGGAATGTCCGGAATGCTTAGAGGCTGTTTATAGATTGACACCCCAAATAGGTAATAATATGGATAAAATACAAACAATGATAAAAGAGATACCAATATTGTCAGAAATACAGAAGAGATTCTTTATATCAATTATTGAATGCAGGTATGAAAAAGTATTGTTAGAATGTATAAAAAATGATTGTGTACATTAGATTATGGAAAAGCGTAAGGGAGAGATATAAATAATGTATGTAGATGAACAAATAATTTTAAGAGACAATTTGCCGGATGGACTGCAACGTGATTTTACAGAGTTACAGGAATATTATAATGCAGGTGATTGGTTTATGTTTGATACTGCTTTTGAAGCGATAGAAGCCAGTGTTAAGGCATATTATCTGGCAGGAAAAATCAGCAGAGAGGATTTAAACAGTATTTTTAGAAAATATGGTATTGCATAATGGTAGAAAATTTTATAGATAGATGGTGTTATTTTTTATAAATGAAAACGCTAATCCCCCAGCTATGCTGGGGAGAATAGAGTAAGCTGTAGCGAAGAAGATGGTATAGAAAAGCCTCCTATACTAAAATGAGAAAGGTGTCGCAAGCCAATCTCAAGAATAGGAGGCGGTCCAAATGGACAGTAAAAGTTTATCACA
>DNJW01000207.1:0-1644 GCA_003488965.1 Lachnospiraceae bacterium
AAAAATAAGAAGATAAACGGCAATCAGATATTGCTCTTGTTTATAATATCGGCAGTTTTTTCGAATCCTTAACATGCCGGGGAAATTTTCTGCATAGAAAAATATCTATTTGCCGTCAAAATATTGTTCACAGGAGGTAAAACCATGCCAAGAAAAGGCGAAAATATTTACAAAAGGAAGGACGGGCGCTGGGAGGGACGTTATATCAAAGAACGGGTAAACGGGAAAGCAAAATATGGCGCAGTGTATGCAAAGACTTATAAGGAAGCCAAAAAGAAGCTGGAGGAAGCTAAAAAAACATCTTGTAAAAAAGAGGTGCCTGCATCAAAAGGAGTCAAAATGGCGGATATAGGTGTCCAGTGGCTCTCAGAAACAGCAGTATCCTTAAAAGAATCTTCTATTAATAAATACGAAGATATCCTACGCTGCTATATTCTTCCTGAATTCGGAGAAATTGATTTATCAGAAATCACTAACCAGGAACTGATACGCTTTACAAATAAGCTGCTGATAAACGGAGGCACAAAAGGACAGGGGCTATCTCATACAACAGTGGCGGAAATAATGTCCGCTTTAAACAGTATCCGAATCTATGCTATGAAGAAAGACCTTGCAGTGGTATATAGTACAGAGTGTATTGGTTTAAAGAAAGAGTTGAAAGATATCCGTGTATTCAGCCTGGATGAGGAAGAGAAACTTGTCAACTATCTACAATGCAATATGAATCCTGTAACGTTGGGCATTCTGCTATGTCTTTTTACGGGGATACGTCTGGGAGAGCTTTGTGCTATGACATGGGACGATATCAATCTTGCGGAGAAGACAATGAATGTCGGGAAGACAATGCAGCGTCTCAGAATACACGATACTACGGTTGGTAGGAAAACAGAAGTAAAAATCCTGGAACCCAAAAGCACAAGTTCTATCCGTAAAATACCTTTGTGGGATGCTGTTATAGGGCTGCTGGAAGAATTCTACATACCAGGCGCATTTCTGCTGACTGGAAACAGCCGTTTCATTGAGCCGCGGACAATGGAAAATCGTTTTAAAAAGGTTCTTTCTGCCTGCGGTATCCAGGATGCTAACTTTCATGCCATGCGCCATACTTTTGCTACGAGATGTATTGAACTGGGATTTGATGTTAAGAGCCTGAGTGAGATTCTGGGGCATTCCAGTGTAGCAGTCACCATGAACAGATATGTACACCCGCCAATGTCATTAAAGAGAGAAAACATGAATCGGTTTTCCAATTTATTTACCGTCAAATAGCTGGTCGCGCAAATATAAGAAAGGGAAGAAAAAGATACTTTTCGGCATATTTCGTAGAATTTAGAGTTCTACGAGAATTTATACCGTCAGGAAGGAATCGGACGAAGAGGAAAACCATGTTTATATCATCTTGTGTTTTGTGAGTATTTGACATGAAGGAAGATGGGGATGCCGCAGGAAACAATGTACAAGACGGTCTATCAATATAACAGGATTCCGATTCCCGCCGCCGACATGGAACGGCTGCAGGAGATTGCCGGAGACTGCCGGGAGGTCAAGAATTACGTTTACGACCGTTACAGCGGGATTCACAGCCTGCCGAAGATATATCCGGGCTATACCGTGCAGAATGAGATGACGAAAAGCGGGCTGCGG
>DNJW01000207.1:1965-2509 GCA_003488965.1 Lachnospiraceae bacterium
GGGGGATATCAAGAGCCAGTGGGCCAGGGTAAAGAGCCGGACAGAGAAGAATATCCGCGACAACCCCAACCTGACGCCCCAGGACAGACATTATCTGCGTTTCGTCATGAAACAGAGCCGATGCTTCGAGTCTGTCCTCGCCGGAGGAGAGCCGGAGCTGTCGGGGAACTGGCAGGAAAGCTACGCGGCTGTCTGTGAAGGGGGGGATACCCATAGGCTGAATCAATATCTCCGCAGACAGGTGCGCCGCCATCTGGACAGACCCCATACGGATACGGAGGATGGCTTTTCCGTTTCCCCCAAAGCATACCGGTACGCGGATCATGGAATCTACCTTTCCATGAAAGAAAGCCGAAAAAGGCTTTTTATCCCGCTGACAGATAACAATCGGTATACAAGGCAGATTTATATCCGCCTTTATCCGGAGGAAAGCAGGGTCACAATCAATGTCCCCATTGAGGTAAGGCAAAGGCACCCTGCCGGGTATGAGGGAGAGGTGGGGCTGGCCATGGGGCTTAAGTGCATGTTCGTGACAGACCAGGGC
>DNJW01000207.1:2786-3078 GCA_003488965.1 Lachnospiraceae bacterium
ATGTTCGTGACAGACCAGGGCAGGGCTTATGGAGAGAAATACCTGGAGTACCAATCGGCCCTCACGGATTATGTCCGGGAAAAGCTGCCCCGGCACAACCGGAACGCGAAGAACAATCCGGGGATGAAAAAGTACGCTGCCGGGAGGGCAAGGCTGGAAAGGGCCATGCACGATTATGTGAACGCTGAAATCAACCGGATGCTGGAGACGGAGAGGCCGGGAATAATCTATCTTCCGAAGCTGCCCGGCAAGTCAAAGGCCGGTTTCGACCGGAGGGTAAACGCCACCGTCA
>DNJW01000119.1:0-6212 GCA_003488965.1 Lachnospiraceae bacterium
TCTGTATAGTCACTGATTCTTACCTTCACCTTACATTTTCCCATAACAGAAATCAGCTCTTTGCTTGGTACAATGCTTCCGTTGGTTATAATCTGGATATACCCAATCCGGCTGCCAAACTTCTCATGCACGGCGGATATAATTGACGGCAGTTCCCTGTTCAATAATGGTTCTCCGCCTATCAGATAATAACTTGCCAGATAATCCACTCTTTTAAACAGCAAGTCTAAATCTTCTATAATATCCCCTGCACTGTAATCATAATGTTCGTCTTATCTTTACAGACACAAAAATAATATCCCTTTAACCTTTTTCCCAGCAGCTTCCCCAAGTAATACTGTGTTGTTCCATAAAGCTGGGAATCCACAACTGCAAAATCCGGAGTCAGTCCTATGGATTTTACATAAGCAAGATAGTTCTTTCTTTCCCTATCCGCCTCTGCCAAGATATTCTTTTCATACTGCTTCAGCACCTGCCCCAGTTTCTGTCTTCCTTCCTGTACATCCACAAGGATTTCTCCACATAACTTAACATCCTCTTCTGAAAGGCCAAACCTGTCTTTTAAAAATTCCTGCATCCTTCCTATGTATGGAAACTCTGCTGCTTCCAAAATATCTTTTTCGTTATATACAGAAGCAGTCAGAACCGCCCGCCTGGAAATTTCCATATATATAGCTTCCGGGCTGTTTTTTCCCCCACCGATTCTATATAATATTGAAATATTTTTGTTAACAGATATCCTTTCCTGGAAAAGAAAGCAAGCTTTTTTTCTTGATTTTCTCTGGTTCGCCGAATAAGCCAATTATAGAATACATACATCATACTCCACAGCAAGCAAAAACCGACTTCTTGCTCTTTCTCAAAATATATTTTCCCATACGTTTTCTGCAGTGCAAAAGGACTGTTTAACAGCTTGGCATTAATCATTCCCACAGCTACCGAAGAATAGAGGGTATTCACATCAGATGCAATAGCCCCCACCGAGGATTCCAGAAGCATTCTGCCTGTATCCCATATGACATAACTGTCTATACCATACTGTCCGGGAAATTTTCCGTCCGTTTTTTCATTATCACCAATATGTAATGCCTTCCTCCCTTCTGCTATGGTATCCGCATAATATTTCCATAATGAACCGTCTTCTTTCGATTTTCTGTAATCACAAGATATCAATATCCTTTCTTCTGGAATTTCAATACCACATTGCCGCAATATTTCCCCTACAGTCTGTCTTGGAAAATACATATCGCTAATAAAAAATACTTCTTTCCTTCCCCGAATCCTATTATATAAATCAACCATATCCTTGCGGGGAACAATCAGCCGCTTTTCTGTTTCGATTTCATATTGTTTTGCTTTTTCCGTTAACTCATTATCCCAGTTTCCCCTTTTTTGAATTTCATCATATATCTCATCTATGGCTGCGTTGTCTTTTATGCCCGCCGCTCTTTTTCTAATTCCTCACAGCTTTTCTCCCAGTACGGATTATTCTTATTCACATGCGGAAATGCTTTTGATGCACAAATGCCATTCCTGAAATAAATAGGTATTTTCCAGTCCTGTATTCGTTTATAAATTGTATTCCAATATGTTTCTGATGTATTTATGACTATAATATCAGCATCTTTTTCGGCTTCCTCCCTGCCGATTACTTTTACCCCATACATTTCTTTACCAAGCATGGCTCTGTCCCTGTCAAGGAGCCCCACAATGCAAAATCCTTTTAAACGTTCCAGCAAAGTGGCTGTCATCCTTCCAGTTCCATAGATAGCAATCCTAAGTCTATGTTTATCTTTAAATGCCGCTTCAAAAGCCTCTGTTTCATAATCAAATTTCGTTTTTTTATCGGACATGCTTAAACTTGTTTCCTTATCACTATATTTTGCCCATCCAGACATTGCTCCTCCGGCGCTACCAGCTTGCATATTACCTCCGCCACATCTTTAGGCTGCATAATGGTAGCCGGGTCTTCTTCCGGCGCCAGCCGCTTCCTCAACTTAGTGGCACATCTCCCTGGCGACACACAGTATATCTTTATCCCATATTCCGCCAATTCCGCCGTCAATGTCTGGGACATAGATATAACCGCTGCCTTGGAGGACGCATAGCTTAACCATCCCGGCCGCGGACCCATGCCTGCCGTAGATGCCACATTGACAATTTTACCTCCGCTGTTTTTCATATGTCTGGTACACTCTTTTATCAGCATAAAAGGGGAATACACATTTACTTTATAGGTATATTCAAAACTCTCTAAGCTAGTAGATAGCAAAGACCGTGGATCCGTATACCCTGCTATATTCAGCAGACATGATATGTTACAGAACCGTTTCATCACCCCTTCAATTAATTGGGGGATTTTCTCCGGCTGGGCAAAATCAATTTCAAAATACTCTATGTCCGCTCCTACAGCCTCTTTCTCCATCAAGTGTATGGTATTAAAAATTGCCGGCTTATTTCTTCCAAGCAAAGCATAGGAATCAAAAAAATGTGTTTTACTCAAGGTGCAAGCGACAGCCCTGCCAAGTCCATTGATGTGGTTAATTTAATGTTATAGACCATGCCCTCACATATTTTAATTCCAATATCCGGGTAATAAAAATGAACTAAGCCCGCATCCTCCGTAAACATACGTTTTTCCTGTCCCGCCTTTTCATGTGCTTCCCGCAATATAGTTGTATTAAATTTCTGCGGAAGCTGTACGTTTACCAGTTCTGACCTATCTAATATTCCCTCTACAACCTCATGTCCCTTGATAACAGTAAACGGAATGTCAAGTCCATACATTGCATTCTCACAAGGTTCTTTCATCAGCCGTACGAAATCATTCTCAGATACAAAAGGTCTGGCTGCTTCATGAAGAATAACATGCTCTGTTGCCACAGACTCCAGCCCCGACTTCACCGATGCCTGTCTGGTATCCCCTGCCTTTGCAAATTTCACTGGAATTGTAATATTGTACTGCACCATCATTCCGCTTATTAAAGGAATATATTCATCGGCACACACAATTACAGCCCCTGCAATTTCTTTAATCCTATCTATGCGCTCTAATATATGCATGATGACCGGCTTTCCAGCCAGCAGTAAATACTGCTTCGGTATGTCTTTCTTCATCCGCGAGCCGCTTCCGCCCGCCAATAGTACTAATGTATACATCTGCCCCACCTACCGCTGTAAATATTCTTCCAATCTATCAGCAGCCTTTACACTTGCTTTTCCATCGAACACTAACTGGACGGCATTTTCAAATTGTTTCATCATACTTATGTATTTTTCCTCATCAAACCCTAAAACCGCTTCTTCCAATTCTTTGTTGTCACGAGAAACCGGATACGGCAGCACAACATCAATACCGGGGGTCATTTCTTTATTATTGGTAACTGCCTTGCTTGGCTCCGCAGACAGATTCCACAGCATGCTTCCCCTATCATTAAGATACTTTTCCATATCATCCGCATAAATAAAGACCGGCATATGCGCATAACTGGCATCCATCGCCGCACTGGAATAATCAGTTACAAACGCATCCATTGCCGCTAATATTTCATACATATCATCCTCCTGGCTCACATCTATCAACCTTTCTTCCAGCAAACTGTCCTGATATTCTTTAACGCCAGATGCCAACTGTGGATGTACACGTAAACACAAGTACCATTCCCCCCCAAACCGCATTTCCAGATTCTTCAATAAACGCTTAAAATCCAACGTCCATGCTTCCGAAAATATGCTGCGTTTTCCATTCGCTGTACCTTCCCTGAAAGTTGGAGCAAACATTACCATCTTATCCTCTTTGCCAACTTTGTAACGCTGCCAGAACATTTCTTTATACTTTGTCCTATCCCCATATAATACATCACACCTAGGGGCACCTGACCATAGATAATTTCCGTTATATACCATCCCTTTTGGATACATCTCAGCACACCATTCCGAATCAATGACCACATCATCAATCATATTCGAATCATTTTTACTGACCAAATATGCCATTTGGGAAAATGCCTTTCCTCTCCATAATCCGATACTTTTAAACCCAATGGTGGCATGCCAGGTATTCATGTAATACTGCCCTTTCCGTTTACAAGTACCGTAAGGTTTTCTATAATTATCTATCCATGCCTTTGAAGTAGAAAGCCAATATGCCCTGCTCCATAAAGTATTCGGCACCTTAGTAATATAAGGTGGGAATTCCTTCTGCATATCATTTACAAACCAGACAAACTCATAATCCTCATTTCTCCTATGTAATTCCTCCACAATATACTTTGGATTACATCCAAATCCCCCTTTTCCTTCAAATGTGCATATGCTAATTCTATTTTTCTTAATTGGAAATATCCTACAAGCCATAAAACACATTTTATTTGCCAATGCTTTTAATTTCCGATACCGAATATAGTTCCGCTCCTTCATAACCTCTATATCCCATCCATTCCACCGCATTCCCTAGCCATATACTCGTCCTGTTCCTATCTTTATTTCAATTCATCTTTTATGAAGCAATGCAGATTCTTCCCACAATTCCCATCTAAACTTTCTGCAGCACTCTTATAACAGTTCCGGGCTGTTTGATAATAATGGTATCCGCCATCCGCTATATAATTTATAAATACGGAAACAGACCATCTTTTGCTTTCCATATAACTGTTTGGCGTTCCGGCGCTCTGGAACTCCTTGTCCATCTTCCGGTTCTCCAGACTTCTCCTATCTGCATCTCTAAATCTGATTGGATGAACCACACTCTTTCCGGTTATACAGTCATACAGAACCAGACTATTATTATAAGTCGTCAGTGCAACTATCTGATCCTGATACTTCTTTGCAATCAGATAATTAATACTATGATTGTAAAAAGCAGACAGTTTTGCCCCTTCTACAAAACTGTCCTGAATGGAATATTTTTTTGCCATAGGTGAATACAAATTAATTTCTACTGCCATATCAGCCTTTCTCGGAACTGCAATCATC
The DNA here is from genome assembly GCA_003488965.1 of Lachnospiraceae bacterium. GTDB lineage: Bacteria > Bacillota > Clostridia > Lachnospirales > Lachnospiraceae > Kineothrix. The sequence continues at coordinate 4,975 of DNJW01000119.1, forward strand.
CCCTCTTTACTCTCTAAAATGGCCAAAAATGCTTTTTCTTTTCCTCCAAAATCCTCAGGAAAATCATGCCACCTTTTCATAGAACCCGTTTCTTCATTCCAGCAAACAATTTCCAATGTCTTATCGCTGCCCATCCAAAAATTATTTCCAACTGCATCTAAAAAACTATACCCTGTTTTTCCGTCCTCTATCTTTCTCTCTAAAAATGTCCTTGTATCTAAATCAAACTTCCATATTACATTTCTATGTCTGGTAGGAAAATAAAAGCTATTTCCATTGACTACAGAACCTCTCCCATACAAATCCTCCAAGTTACCCATCATTCTTTCTGGTTCAGGAATTTCATGATAAATACAATAACCAGTTCCAATGTCTAATTCAATCACAACCGGATAATTAAAAGGCCTCAAAAACGCCTTTCCTTTATATTCAAATGCCTGCGTATCAGTAGGTCTCATATCCCTTGCCAAAGGAATTTTAATTGCCTGCTTCGTATTTAAATGATAAATATAAATATCACTTAACTTATAAGGCGCCAAAACTATGCTTTCATTTATCTTAATAATTCCCGCATGTGTCCCTTCCTCCGGCCGGTTGTTAAACTTCCCCGGCAGTTCTTCCACCAGAGACAGCTCCCCCGACTCCAAGTCCAGTTTGCATAAATAGTAATACCCTAATTCCGAATTTGGAACAAACCATACAAAATTATCTTCAAAATAACAGTCATAAAAAAAGGTCGATGCCCTCTCATCCTCACTCCACTCTTCTGTCATTTTCCAGTCAATAAAGAAAACCGGTTTCCCAAGCACCCCAAAATAATGTATCAGGGAAGAACTTGCCTCCCCCACATATGCATCCGCCACAGCAACGGCAATACCCGGGTCCCCGGTTTCATCAAAAATCCCTTTTCCCCCGGACAGAAATGCATTTTTTATCTCCATATACTCGCCATACATTGCCGGGCGCATGGACTTTAAGGTAGCTTCCACCAAAGGGTGGGGACGCCACCACAACACCACATCTTCCCGGTTTTCAAACCGCGACAGCACATACCTTATCTTTTCCATGGCATATTTGCTGTTCTGCAAAATCCCCGATATGCTCACATTAAAGAGAATGACTTTTTTCCCCTTTATCTTTGTACGCCACTCAAGGGGAATCCCATGTTTCACAATCTTCTGCCGGTTCCTGCCCAGCTTCAATATATGGTCTACCTTGGGCGAACCCATAACCGCAAT
>DNJW01000119.1:6461-6972 GCA_003488965.1 Lachnospiraceae bacterium
ATAATTTTATCCACATACTGATAGGCGGAAAGATTACATTGGGTTTCCGGAAGCGCTCCTGGTCCTAAAAAGAAATAAGGTATATACACTAACATATCCGTATATTTTTTCAAATTAAAAGAATAATAATCGGGATGTACACTGGTAACATAATTCTTATTATCATATGGATTATGTATGAAAATCCTATCCGGTCTGCGTTTTTCAAAATCATAGTCCTCATACCGCATCACAGGCACATCCTTGGGGTACGCATCCCCCTCATAATGCATCTGCCTGATACTGCCGTCGGGGTTCTTGTCATAGTACGGAATCGGAATGACATATGCGTCGCAATCCGGATCGGCGTCCGCCGCGCGCCAAACACTCTCCAGGCTGTCCCACATGGAAGCCTTGTAGGGCAAAAACACCACTTCCGTCCGCACCCGGATCCCATTGCGCACACTGTTGGCAATCCGGATGAGGGACTGGCGCAGCGTCTTATACGCTTTCCCGGTATTGACCGCCTGTC
>DNJW01000093.1 GCA_003488965.1 Lachnospiraceae bacterium
TGACGAAGGACTTTCCTATAAGGTGAAAAAAGAGTTGTCTCGCGCAACTCTTTTTCCACATCTTCAAAATACTGCAATTCTATCTTTTTATAATCGACTTTCTGGGACATTTCTCCGCACAAGTCCCGCATCCCGTACATTTCCCGTAATCAATTGCTGCATTGAAATCTGCCACCGTAACCGCATCCGAAGGGCAGTTCTTCTTGCACAGCTGACAGCCGATACAGCCGGCGGTACAAGCCTTCATAGTGACCGGCCCTTTATCCTTGGAACTGCACGCCACCGCATACTTGGCATCATAAGGAACCAGCTCAATTAAATGCTTCGGGCATACCTCCACGCATTTGCCGCAGGCCTTGCAGGCCTCCTTATCCACCACTGCCACTCCGTTTACCACATGGATCGCATCAAAAGGACAGACCGCCACGCAGCTTCCGTAACCAAGACATCCGTAATTGCAGGATTTCGGTCCTCCATTAGGCACAAAAGCGAGCATCCTGCAATCCTCAATCCCGTGATAATCATAATCCACCTTGGCTTTTTCACAATCACCCTGACATTTTACAAAGGCTACCTTCCTCACCGATTCTTCTGCTTCCACCCCCATAATTCCCGCAATTACCTTGCCTACCGGTTCTCCGCCTACCGGGCATGCATTCACCGGAGCCTCGCCTTTTGCTATGGCAGCGGCCAGGCCCGAACATCCCGGAAAACCGCATCCGCCGCAATTGTTGCCGGGCAATGCAGCCAATACCGCTTCCTCTTTCTCATCCACTTCTACCTTAAACTTAATCGCAGCAACGCCCAGAAACAGCCCTACGAAAAGACCGACCCCTCCTACAACCGCCGTTGCCGTAAGCACACCTGTTATCATCCTGCCACCTCCTATAGCAAACCGGAGAACCCGCAGAATGCAATTGCCATCAAGCCTGCAGTGACAAGCACAATCGGCATTCCCTTAAAGGATTCCGGTATATCATTATATTCCATCTTTTCACGGATACCCGCCAGAATTACGATAGCAACGGTAAATCCTGCCGCAGTTGCAAAACCGTTTACAATCCCCGTCAATATTCCATATTTTTTCTGCACATTGGTAAGGGCGATTCCCAATACCGCACAGTTTGTTGTTATCAACGGCAGATAAACTCCCAGAGCCTGATAAAGAGGGGGCATAAATTTCTTTAAGAACATTTCCACGAACTGCACCAGCGCCGCAATCACCAGAATAAAAACAATGGTCTGCAGATAAGTCACGCCAAGCTTTTCCAATATAAATTTATAAATTACACCGGAAACTGCAGAAGCCAGAGTGATTACAAAAATAACCGCAACTCCCATACCCGCCGCCGTATTGGTTTTCTTGGACACTCCAAGGAATGGGCAAAGTCCCAGAAACTGGCTCAAAACCACATTGTTCACCAGAGAGGAACTAATCAATATAATCAGCAAATCCTTTATCATTTCTGTTCACTCTCCTTTCCTTCTCCGTAAAACCTATGGCTGCATCCCTTTTCATTGCAGTTCATACAGTCCTCGCTGCATCCTGACTGCATTTTTGACATATCCTTTCCCTTCTTCTCCCCGTTTATCCTTATCTTGTTCTGAACCGCAGTAAGTGCTGCCAGCACAAAGAAAGCACCGGGGGCCATAATAAAGATGGCGCAAGGCACATAGGAATCCGGCATAATATGCAGCCCGAAAATTTCTCCCGCACCAATCAGCTCCCTGACCGCACCGATACAAGTTAAGGCAAAGGAAAATCCAAGCCCCATGCCGATTCCATCAAACAAGGAAGGAATCACTGGATTTTTGGATGCATAGGCCTCCGCCCTTCCTAAAATAATACAGTTTACCACAATAAGAGGAATATATAATCCCAGCGCATCATACAGAGCCGGAATAAACCCTTCCAGAAGCAGTTCTACCATTGTCACAAAAGAAGCGATGATAACGATAAAAGCGGGTATTCTCACCTTATCGGGAATGATATTCCTGAGCAGGGAAATAATCATATTACTGAGGGCAAGAACTACCATCGTTGTAAGTCCCATACCCAGACCGTTCATTGCCGATGTGGTTACCGCCAGCGTCGGGCACATGCCCAGCATCAGCACAAAGGTAGGATTTTCTTTTACCAGTCCGTTGTACAGCCGTTCCATAGCATTGCTGTTATTCATTGCCGTCTCCTCCTTCCCTTAACATTTCCCTGAAATAATACAGCCCGGCATTGACCCCATTGGTCACTGCATTGGTAGTAATCGTAGCGCCGCTGATGGCATCAATCTGATTCTCCTGCATCGCACCGGATTTTACATATGTAAAACTCTCCGCGTTTTTATTCACAAACTGGGGTTTTAATACCTCTTCCGCACGCATTCCCAGACCGGCTGTTTCCGATATGGACAGAATGGAAATCCCGTTCAGTGTGCCGTCATTCCTTACCCCCATCATAAATTCGATATCTCCGCCGTAGCCTTCATGACTGGTCACGGTAATCACAAAACCAAGCAGATTGCCGCCATCATCTTTGGCTTTCATAATTTCCCCGATCTCTGCTCCTTCAAACCCCTGTTCCGCCCAGCCTTCCGGCAATGCCGTACTCTCCTGCTGTTTCTCTCCATCCAGAACCGCTATTGCTTCAAAAGAAGCCGCATCCTGGAATACCTCCATGCATGCCTCCTGCTTTGCCCTTTCCTTCTGCACCGCAATCGGCTCCTTTGTCACCTGATATACCGCTCCGAGAACAAGGCCGGCAATCAATGTAATCGCAAATAAAATCATTGCATCCTTTACCATACTGCTTTTTTGGTTATTCATGCCCGTTTTCCCCCTTTCGTACCGAATGCCTTCGGAAGGGTTGTTTTTTCAATCAAAGGCACCAGAAGGTTGCCGATGATAATCGCATAGGAAACTCCTTCGGAAGAAGGCCCGAAAATACGGAAAATCCCTGTCAATATACCCAGCAATATGCCGTACACATACTGTCCGTTCTTTGTAATCGGCCTCGTGACATAATCCGTCGCCATGAAAAATGCGCCTAACATCAGACCGCCGCCAGCCAGCTGGGCGCTTATGTATGCAGGGTCGAAACCATGCCCTCCGAACAGGCAGGCGAATATTACAAAGCTCACGATGTAACTGCCCGGAATACGTAAATCAATCACACCGAGAAGAATCAGGAAGCAGGCTCCCAATACAATCGCAATCATCGAAGTCTCCCCTATCGTACCGGAGGTTTTTCCGATTACCATGGATAAAATATCCACCGGTTCCCCTGCCTTAATAGCCGCCAGAGGAGTCGCCCCCGTATAGGCATCGCATTCAAAATTTGTCATAATGGATGTAAAGGAAATCAGCAGAAAACATCTTGCTGCCAGTGCAGGGTTCATAAAATTCTGCCCCAGCCCGCCAAAAAGCATCTTTACTACCAGAATAGCAAACACGCCGCCGATTACCCCTATCCACCAGGGAGCGCTGGAGGGCAGGTTCAGCGCCAGCAAAAGGCCCGTCACCACCGCCGAATAATCCCCGATTGTTATCTTTTTATTCATTAATTTCTCATAGGCAAACTCTGTAAAAACAGTACTCGCCACTGTCACCACTATCAATATAAGCGCATCTATCCCAAAATTGTAGATACCGAAGCCCGCCGCCGGGAGAAGGGCAATCACCACCGCCTGCATAATACTGCTGGTGGTTACCTTGCTTCTTACATGGGGATTGGATGACACCTTCATCAAATCGCTCACTTTTTGTACCTCCTATTATTCTGTCCGCTACCGTTTAGCTTTTTGCCTTCTGCTGCGCAGGCTTTTTATTCCGCTTTGCCAGCTGCATCTTGCGCATGGATTTAATCATCTGTGTCAGCGGTCTCTTGGCAGGGCATACAAAACTGCAGCATCCGCATTCGCAGCATTCCATGCCGTTGTGGGAAAGAAAAGCCTCTTCGTTATAATGCTCCGCAAAATCCGCCAGCTTTCTCGGCACCACCCTGCCCGGGCATACTTCCACACATTTGCCGCAATTAATGCATGCACTGGGTTCCATCTTGGAAACATCATCCTGTGTTAAACATAAAAGTGCTGAAGCCGTTTTGGTAGTAGGCACATCTAAATCAAAAATACCGAAGCCCATCATCGGCCCCCCGGAAACAATTTTCACCGGATTCTCCTTAAACCCGCCTGCTTCCTCCACCAGTTCATGGTAATTCGTCCCAATCCGTACAATAAAATTCCGCGGGTCCGCAATAGCATCCCCGGTTACCGTTACAATCCGGTTCATTAAGGGCTTCCCAAGCATAACCGCATGGTAAATAGCAACAATCGTATCTACATTATCCACCACACAGCCGGCATCTGCCGGAAGCATACTGGAATTTATGCTCCTTCCGGTGGTGGCATATATAATCTGACGCTCCGCCCCCTGAGGATATTTTGTTTTCAGCGCTTTGACACTGATTCTTGTATCGTCTTTTGTCAGTTTCTTCAAAAGCTCAATACAGTCCGGTTTGTTATCCTCTACCGCCAGAATTCCTCTCGCATTGTCAAACAGACGCAGCATGATTTTCAGCCCTTCTACAAGCTTTTCCGGCTCTTCTATCATTCTCCTGTAATCAGATGTAAGATAAGGTTCGCATTCTGCACAGTTTGCTATCACATAATCTATTTTCTCCGGTTCCTTCGGCGACAGCTTAATAAAAGTAGGAAAGCCTGCGCCACCCATGCCGACAACCCCTGCTTCCTTTACCCTTGCAATAATTTCTTCCTTGGACAGCTGGTCTGCCGATTCCACCGGTGAATATTCCACTTCATCATATTTCCCGTCGTTCTCTATCACGATGCTCATTACATTATCCCCAGTTACCACGCGCCTAGGTTCAATCGCCTTTACCGTTCCCGACACAGTAGCATAAATCGGGGCGGATACAAATCCAGAAGCCTCCGCAATCTTCTGTCCGGTCAATACATAGTCCCCCTTCGCCACAACCGGCGCCGCAGGGGCTCCAATATGCTGGGACAACGGATATACCAAATCCCCTTTGGGCAGCACTGCCTTTATCGGCTTATCCTTGGACAAATCTTTCCCGTCATAAGGATGGATGCCGCCCACAAATGTTAACTTTGCCATTTGTCACCCTTCTTTCTCTCAGAATTCAAAAGTCACCGAACGCGACAACTTTTAATAACAATATACTATTTTTCTACAAAAAATACTACTGAAATTTGAAAAAACATGATAAAATAAACAAAGAAATATTTTACCAGAAAGGATAGATATACATTATGAGAATTTTAAGGCAAACCATATATATCCCAGAACTCAGTTATCCTCTGGAAAAAATTGCGCCTATTGACAAAATTCTGTTTCTTGATATAGAGACCACCGGTTTTACCGCCAAAAGTTCTTCCCTCTACATGATTGGCACCGCCTACTGGGAAAACGGCAAATGGTATATCAGACAGTGGTTCGCAAATAATTACGAAGACGAGGAAGAAATATTGTCCTCCTTTTTCCGCTTTGCTGAAAAATATACCCATATCATACATTTTAACGGCAATAATTTTGATTTGCCTTATTTGCTCCAAAAATGCACACAGTTTAAACTGCCCTATAACTTTGACGGCTTTGAAGGAATTGATATTTACCGCCGGATTGCCCCTTATAAATCCTTCCTGCGGATTCCAAACTGCAAACAGAAGACACTGGAGCAGTTTCTCGGCATAGAACGGGAAGATACCTATAGCGGCGGCGAACTCATCAGCGTATACCACACCTATATGGAAACCCCTACTGATTTCGGTCTGCAGGCGCTGGCTCTTCATAACGCAGACGACATCAAAGGAATGCTTCAGGTTCTTCCCCTGCTTGCCTTCTATGATCTGCTGAACGAACTGCCCCGCCCTAAAAAAGTACAGGCAAACTATTACAGCGATATGAACGGCGACAGGCATCAGGAACTGATTATGAAACTGACCCTGCCCTCACCGCTTCCCCGTCCTCTTTCCGGCACCGCAGAGGGCTGCTATTTCAAAGGAGAAGGCAGCGAAGGGAATTTACGTGTTCCCCTTTACGAAGAAGAAATGAAATACTTTTATTCCAATTATAAAAATTATTACTATCTGCCCGAGGAAGACACTGCCATCCATAAATCAGTGGCCTCATACGTAGATAAAAGCCACCGGGTTCAAGCAACCGCCAAAAACTGTTATACCCGCAAGCTTTCTTCCTATCTGCCCCAATGGGACATGCTCTTCCAGCCTTTCTTTAAAAGAAGGTATGAGGACAGGGATATTTTTTTTGAGCTGACCGAAGAAATGAAAACAAAACGGGAACTTTTTTCAACATATGCAGGGCATGTGATAAATATGATTGCGGATTCCTACCGTCAGGTTTAAAAAATTGTTGTTGTTGATGGCAGATTGCACAAAAACAGGCAAGTTTTCCATATACGGGAAACTTGCCTGTTGCTTTTATCATTTACGGTTTTTCATAGAAGAAAGAATTCTTTCTTTCGTATCCGATTTCCTTATAATTAATAATCTGCTCTGTACTTCCGATAAAAAGGAGACCGCCCTTGGCAAGGGATTTCTGGAACTTTACAAATACTTCTGTTTTTGCCTCTTCCGTAAAGTATATCAGTACATTGCGGCACACTATCATATGCCAGCCGTCACGGTAAGAATCCTTCAACAGATTATGCTGGCTGAATTCTACGCGTTTTTTAACGCTGTCCGCTATCTGATAGGATAAACCGACTTTTGTAAAATATTTTTTCTTAAAATCATCCGGCACATTGGCAATGCTTTTTGCACTGTACAATCCCACCTTTGCTTTAGCAATTACCTGTTTATCCAAATCTGTTGCATAAACCTTCACCTGCTCTAACGGAATATACCGCGACAAAGCCATAACAAGAGAATACGGTTCATCCCCTGTGGAACATGCTGCACTCCAGATTTTCAGATTTTTACCATACTTTGAAATCAGCTCCGGTATAATCTGTTTATCCAATACCCTCCACTGATCCGCATTCCTATAAAATTCAGACACATTAATTGTAAGGTAATTAATAAATTCCTCAAATTTTGCTGTATCCGCTTTGATGAACGCAATATATTTGTCATAGCCTGTCACACTATTTTTTGCAATCAATGTGTCAATACGGCGTTTCATCTGCTTTTCCTTATAAGCGTTCAAATCTATCTTAGTGAGATCAAATACCGCTTTTTTGAACCATTCATAATCGTAAGCCATGGCAATTACCTACCGTTACATTAATTTTCGTCTTTCTGTCCGTCAGCAATAACGGCTTCAATATCTACCGGTACTACATCTGCATCTTCTGTCACTTCTTCTTTAGGCTCCTGGGTATGCATAGCCTTTATGCTCAGGCTGATTTTCTTGTCTTCGTTGTTAAAGTCAACTACCTTTGCAGTAATCTCTTCTCCAACCTTCAATACATCCGCCGGCTTTTCAATATGTTCTTTGGAAATCTGGGACACATGAAGCAAAGCATCCACTCCCGGCTCCAGTTCGATAAATGCACCAAAATCTGTCATTCTTGCTACTTTACCGGTTACGATATTGCCTGCTGCATATTTCTCTTCTGCATCCTTCCACGGATTTGCATCTGCAAATTTCAAACTCAGCGCAATCTTGTTTCCGGAAATTTCCTTAATCAGTACTTTTAATTTTTCTCCAACCTTAAATACCTTCTTGGGATTCTCTACCCTGCCCCAGGACATCTCGGAAATATGAAGAAGACCGTCTGCACCGCCCAAATCGATAAATGCCCCGAAATCAGTTACGTTCTTTACTGTTCCTTCTACCACATCGCCTTCGCTGATAGATTCAAACAATTTCTTTTGAAGCTCCGCTTTCTCCGCAACGATAAGCTGCTTGCGGTCCCCGATATATCTTCTTCTCTTAGGATTATATTCACTGATTACAAATTGTATTTCTTGTCCTGCATATTTGGACAGGTCTCTTTCATAAACATCCGATACCAGACTTGCAGGAATGAAAATCCTTACTTCCTCTACGACAACACTTAAGCCGCCGTCCAAAACCTGTGCCACCTTCGCTGTAAGCACTTCTTTGTTATTGAATGCTTCTTCAATTCTCTTATTTCCTCTGTCAGCCGCCAGTCTTTTATAAGTAAGAAGGACTTGTCCTTCCCCGTCATTCACTTTCAGCACCTTTACTTCCATCGTGTCGCCTGCTTTGGCAACCGTTGTTAAATCTACATTGGGTTCGTTTGTGTATTCGCTTCTTGTTAGTATACCGTCAGATTTATAGCCGATATTGAGAATAATCTCTTCTGGCTTGACATCGATAACTGTGCCTTCCACTACCTCTCCCGCATGTATTGTCTTTAATGATTCTTCTAACATTTGTTCAAAAGTTAATTCTGACATAATTTTGAACCTCCT
>DNJW01000279.1:0-229 GCA_003488965.1 Lachnospiraceae bacterium
GGCAGATGTTTCTTAACAAAAGACATCGAAAAGCCCAGGGTAAACCGCCCATGGACGGGCGGTTTAGGAAATACGGGACACGGATGTCCCTTATTTCCGTCCCGGACGGTGCCGACACCTACCCTCTTTTGTTTAGAAACATCCCATCCAAAATTCTGCACAAAAAAACAGACAGGCAGACGGATGCCGGACACCGGGGCAGGCAGGAGAAATATGCTTCCCGCTGGGC
>DNJW01000279.1:541-972 GCA_003488965.1 Lachnospiraceae bacterium
GGAGAAATATGCTTCCCGCTGGGCGGCCTATTCCCCTACACAAACAACCGTCACCCTCCCCCCACAAAATATCACACCCCAATTGACTTTTCCCTCCAAGAAGAGTATATTTAGGCATATATCATCATTGCCTGCTATCATCTGCCGCCACACTATATGTATAGGCAGATTCCCCATAGGAAAACGAGGTTGCATATGACCCACCCTACTCTTTACAGAAAAAGAATTATGCCTGACGAATGCGTTCATTTAAAAAATGACGTTATTCTTCGCTGCAATGAGGATATCATTCTGACAAAATGGAATGCTATCCGTCCCAAAAAACTGCTGCATCACGGCTATTCCTGCTACTTTCTAAAAGAGGGGCTGAAAGTAAGCAAATTTTATTGCGAAGACAATTCTCTTTTATACTGGTATTGCGATATCGTAGA
>DNJW01000279.1:1268-1459 GCA_003488965.1 Lachnospiraceae bacterium
ATACTGGTATTGCGATATCGTAGAATATGATTACCGCGAAAAAGACAATGCCCTGATTTCCTTGGATTTGCTGGCAGATGTGATTATATGCCCTGACGGCTATGTTAAAGTCATGGATTTAGATGAACTTGCCGTTTCCATGGAAAAAGGCACTTTATCGGAAGAACTCCTCAAAAAATGCCTTATCCGTC
>DNJW01000279.1:1733-8783 GCA_003488965.1 Lachnospiraceae bacterium
CTCAAAAAATGCCTTATCCGTCTTAATAAGCTGCTCCAGATTATCTATAGCGGCAATTTCCACACGCTTCAAAAATATATTAATGAAATAGAATCTTAGATTTTAATAAAAAATGTGGCCTCCTATCTGTATTCCGTTCAGCCCTTCTATCGGCGTACGGAAATATACGCAATTGCCCACATTCGTACTGCCTCTCATGGCTTCGTCCGCTGCCTGATAACAGCTTTGCGTTGCAGAGCCGCCGGCTAACGCTGCTGCCAGACGTCCGCTCCCTACCGGAGAAAACTGTCCTCCCTGATAGATTACGCCTACTACCGAATCCGGATACACCGAACTGAGCACCCGGTTTATCACTACAGAACCGACTGCCAGCTGCCCTGCATAGCCCTCTCCTCCGGCCTCGCAATAGATTAGATTTGCCAGCAGATACCTGTCTCCCTCTGCAAAACTCACTTCCGATATGTCGCGCCATGCCGACTGTGCTGCAAGCTGTGACAGCCGGATTTCCTCGGCCAGTTTTTCCTGCAGCTGTTTGATGTCCTCTTCCTGTTCCTGTAATTGCTGCTCGTAAGCAAGCGCCTCCGACTCCGCCTGGGATATCTCATTCTTTTTTCCCGCCACACTGGTAGATGTCTGGCTTACCAGACCCGACACGCTGCTTTTTTCCACTTCCACTTGTGCCTTGTAATCATTCAGTTCCTTTTTTTCATCTTCCAGCTTTGCTTCCGCCAATGCAATCAGTTCCTTTGTCTGCTGGTATTCCTCCAGTTTCATACGATCATATTCAGCAAGCTGTTCAATGTAATCGCTCCGGTTTATCATATCCGAAAAATTCGCCGATGAAAAAAACATCTCCAGCACAATATAATCCTGCGTTTCGTAAATGAACTGAATCCGCTTCTTCATACATTCATACTGCCATTCCTCCGTAGCCTTCGCATCTGCCAGTTCCGCCTTTGTCTTCTCAATCTCGTCTTCTTTCTCTTCTATCATTTGCTCCAGTTCTTCCAGCTTAGCGCTTACCTCTTTAAGCTGGCTGTTCAGCGAATTCAGTTTCCCTTGCAGTTCATTCTTTTCCTCGCTCAGGTTTTGCAAGTCTTCCTTTGTCTGCTCCAGATCGGCTTCCGTTTTCTTTTTCTCGTCCTCCGCCTCCTGAAGCTTCTTTCTGGTAGCCTCTGTGGCATGCACCCTGACTGCAGTCATTCCAGGGAAGACCCCTACAAGCAATACCGCCAGCAGCAGCATCGCTATATACCGTTTTCCCATATGCTTCATCCGTCCTACCCGCCTTGTGTTTACTCATTACATATTCAATTCTACTCTGCGTCCGGTTTTCTGATACTGATAATATCTTACTCCCGCCGCATCCAGCATCCGCTTGGATGCTTTCGTAGCCGGTGAATCTGCATACTTGTCACTGTCATATACTATCGTTTTTATGCCGGCCTGAATAATCGCCTTTGCACATTCGTTGCAGGGAAACAATGACACGTATATTTTTGCCCCTTCCAGACTTCCGCCCCGGTAGTTCAAAATAGCATTCAGTTCGCTGTGGGTTACATATGCATATTTTGTGTCATATGTATCTCCCTCTCTTTCCCACGGAAATTCATCATCCGAACATCCGGCCGGGAAACCGTTATATCCCATTGACAGAATCTTATTATCCTCACTGACGATGCAGGCCCCCACCTGCGTGTGCGGGTCCTTAGAGCGCATTCCCGACAGCATGGATACCCCCATAAAATACTCATCCCAAGAAATATAGTTTTTCCTTTTCATATACCCTGTTTTCCTTCTATTATTTCGTACCGAATATCCTGTCCCCTGCGTCTCCCAGTCCGGGCACAATATATCCGTGGTCATTCAGTTTTTCGTCCAGCGCACCGATATACATATCCACATCCGGATGAGTTTTCTGCATCCGCTCCACTCCCTCCGGTGCAGCTATAATACACATAAAATGTATATTCTTGCATCCCTTGTCTTTCAGCATCTGAATAGCCGCCACCGAAGAACCTCCGGTTGCCAGCATGGGGTCTACCACAAACACTTCCCTTTCCGCACAGTCAGCCGGCAGTTTACAATAATATTCTACCGGTTCCAAAGTTTCCGGATCTCTATAGAGTCCGATATGCCCTACTTTTGCCGCCGGAATAAGCTGCAAAACTCCATCCACCATCCCAAGACCTGCCCGGAGAATCGGAACGATAGCCATTTTTTTTCCCTTCAGCGCCTTTACCGTTGTTTCACAAATCGGCGTTTCTATCTGAAGCTCCGAGAGCTGCAGATTCCTTGTGGCTTCATAACAGATTAACATTGCAATTTCGCCGATAGTCTGTCTAAAATCCTTTGTTCCTGTCTGCTTTCTCCTGATGTAGCCAATTTTATGCTGAATCAGCGGGTGGTCCATAACAATTACATTTGACATTACTGTACCTCCTTTACATAATGACCCGTGTTTACCTTATATTTTTTCTTCCAGTGCAGCAATCTTCGCTATTCTCCGGCAATGCTTTTCTTCCCCTGAAAAAGGAGTATTCAAAAAGGTATCTACAATCCCCAGTGCCAGATTTTTCCCTACAATTCCTGCCCCAAGAGCCAGCATATTCGCATCGTTATGCTCCCTTGTCAGTCTGGCAGATACTGTATCGGAACACAAAGCACAGCGGATACCCTTTATTTTATTGGCTGTAATAGATATACCGATTCCTGTTGTGCATATTACAATTCCTTTTTCACACTCGCCAAGCGCCACCGCCTCCGCTGCTGCGGTCCCAAACTCTGGATAATCACAGGAAGCCGTGTCCGTACATCCAAAATCTTTGTAAGCAATTCCTTTTTCCTTTAAATATTTGATAATTTCCTGTTTCAACCCATAACCGCCATGGTCACAGCCTAATGCTATATCCATAAAACCTCCTTCTGATATTTATAATTTTACTATGTGATGCCCTGCCGCTTTCAGCAGACGGTTCATGATGGCTTGTCCCATTCCGCCGCCTTCTGCCGGTTCTTCAAAAGCCTCCGAATAAATTACAGTAACTCCCTCATCGTCAAATTCCCTCAAAATGCGGTACAATGCCCGGGCTATGGATGATTCCTCCGTCCTGCTTCCCGCACTTTTTATATTTCCCGTCTCATAAAATGCAGCCGTCTCATCCGTACCGATGATTCCGACTTTTTCCCCCTCTTTTTCCATCTCCCGGCATCTTCTGTTAATCTCCGCAACTACCTTTTCCTGCATTCCGCTGATAATGGTCAAATCGCCCTTCGGTGCATAATGCTTATATTTCATCCCCGGTGCCTTCGGTGCTTGTCCATCCTCCAAAACGGCTCTGTCTATCTCCACATGCCCCAGCACCCTCTCCAGCATCTCTTTTGTCACGTAACCAGGGCGCAGAATCACAGGAACCCGCTCCGTTAAATCTACAATTGTGGATTCCAGTCCAATGCAAATATCTCCGCCGTCCAGAATCATCTCTATCCGTCCGTACATGTCCTCTGCCACATACTTTGCCTGCGTAGGGCTAGGTCTTCCTGATATATTTGCGCTGGGAGCCGCCACATATCCTCCCGCCGCTTCTATTAAAGCCAGCGCAGTTTTATGTCCCGGCATCCTGACAGCCACCGTATCCAGCCCTCCTGTGGTCTCATAAGGAACTTTGCCGCTTTTTCTCAATATCATAGTCAGCGGACCGGGCCAAAAAGCATCCGCCAGCTTTCCTGCCGTTTCCGGCACCTGTGCCGCAATGGAATTCATATCTTCCATTCTGCAGATATGCACAATCAGGGGATTATCCGAGGGCCGCCCCTTGGCACGGTATATCTTTTCCGCTGCGCTTTTATCCAAAGCATTGCCGCCCAGTCCATAAACCGTTTCCGTAGGAAATGCCACCAGACCGCCCTTTTGAATAATCATCCCTGCTTCCTTCAAAGCTTCCTTATCTATATTTTTCTCATCTATCGGAACAATTTTTGTTTTCATTATAAGTCACCTTGTATAGTATAGCATATCCCGGCGGTTTTGTCTCTAATTCATATTTAAATACTGCATAATCCCCATGTGCACCGCCCATGCCGCCTTTTCCTGATATATTTCCGAATTCAGCTTCTCTTCCTCCGCCCTATTGGAAAGAAAACCGCACTCTACAATTACAATAGGGCAGGAAGTTTTTTTCAGAAGATAATAGCTGTCATTGGCTTTCGCCTCCCTTTTATTTTCCGCATCCACATTGATGACAAAACGCTTCTGAATCAACTCCGCCAGCTGCTTTCCGGTAGAACTTCCCGCATAATAGAATACCTGTGCTCCATGGACATATTCCTCGTGATAACTGTTCTGGTGAATACTGACCACAATCTGGGGCTGCGCTTCTTCAATAATTGCAATTCTACGTTTCATATCCTGTACTTTTTTATTGGAAGCCCCGGCATCATACAGCCCGTTATCATCCGTCCGCGTCATAATGACTTTTACGTCCTCCGCTTCCAGAAATCCCTTGACCATTTCTGCTATTTTTAAATTAATATCTTTTTCCCGAGAGCCGTTTACTCCTACCTTGCCCGGATCCGCGCCTCCGTGCCCCGCATCAATTACCACGCAGAACTTCTCTTTTCCCGTTTCATCTTGTTCTTCCGTCTCAATATTGTCTGAATTAACATAGGCGGCACCCTCCCCTGCCACAAAATACATGGACACGAGAAGAATTGCCGCCATTATTATCCTTAAGACCCTGCCTTGTTTTTCCTCCATCATCTCTCTACCGCTCTGCTTCTGCTGTTATTACAACTTATGAAGCAGTGCGCAGAAAAATGAGCCCATCTTACTGATTCAGGTAATTTCCGATTACATCCCATATAGAAGCTTTTTCAAATCCCAGCTTCCAGGATGCTACGCCCCCGATATTATACTTCTGCATGATATTCAGCTTTGCACTTATAGAATCCTCGTCCTCCAGCCAGACCTGATACAATATCCCGCCTTCCTGTACTTCTCCGTAATTCTGGCAAGTCTCCTCATCCCAGCGCATTTCCATATTATGATTAGCCACAAACTGTTCCGCCAGGTCCATGCCCACTGCCTCACTTGTCAGATTTGCGCCTTCGCTTTTCCATATGCGGGTATAAAAGGGCAGTGCATTAATCACCTTTTGGGCGGGAACCTGATCCACCGTCCTGCGGATTCCGTCCTCAACAAATCCGATAGACGCCACGCTTCCGGCTTCCGGGCTGCCGTTGTAATGCTCATCATAACCCATAATAATTACATAATCGGCAAACACTCCCTGTTCGCCCCTATTATAATGGTCGGTATATCCCGTAGGCACATAATTATCCACAGAAAGTACAATTCCCTTTTCTCTGCATACGACGGAAAGTTCTCTGACAAACTGGATAAAATGCTCTCCCGTATCCTGACTCAGGCCTTCAAAATCTATATTAATGCCATCCAATCCATATTCCAATGCCGTATTGACAAGGTTTTCCACCAGATAAGCCCGTTTGGACGTATAAGAAAGCACCTCATAAGTATCTACCGAGTTCTGATTGGTGAAGTTGTCGATAAGCCCCCATACCTCCAGTCCCATGTTATGTGCCTTGTCCACATAATCTTTCGAAGCAAAGCTGGAAAAATTCCCTTCATTATCGGTCAAGGCAAACCAAGTGGGAGAAATAACGTTGATCCCCTTTGTATTCTCCAAAACAGTAAAAAGCGTGTCATTTCCCGCCGTCCCTGCCACCGCATGCCATGCAAGATTTATTTTATACGTTCTTGAAATACTGGTAAATTCAGGATTTCTAAAATCATTTGCAGCTTCTGCCGGTATTTCCTCCTGAGGCTGCGTTTCTATTCCCGCTCCGTCGCCTTTCTCCATCCGTTTATTTTCCACATAACCAATAAAAGCATCCTCCGTCTTCACCTTGCTCCAATTTTCCATCTCTTCTAAGACTGTTACTTCGGTGCCCTCCTGTATATCCGTAAGAATCGGACTTTTCACACCGCCCTGATACCGCACCGCTGTATCCTTCGTTATCCGGGCCGCCTCTCCGCTCTTTCCATATTCCTGTGTATAAACCTGCATACGGTTTGGCTCTGTAAAAGGCTCATAAACATAATCGGTAAACAGCTTTACATAATCCGCCGCCACATACAGCATTTCCTCGCCGCCGTCTGTCCCGGCAGCATATCTGGCAATCGGGAAGCCCATATCCGCACCGCCGTCTTTCAATGTATAAGAAGAAGAGCCGATTTCCGTCCTCACCGTATCCGCAGGCAAAGTATACAGCAAAAGCTGTTCATTCTTATCTTCATAAAATCTGCTGTTGAAATACTTATGGACTGTTGCCAAATCAAAATAATATACGCCGTCTATCAGTTTCGCCGATTCCTCTGCCAGCTCATCCCCTAAGATTATGGCAACCTCATCCGTACTGCTTATGGAATAATACTCTTCCAAATCCGCCCTTTCCTTAGAATACGAGTATTTGTCCAACACCTTCATGCCAACGCTAATTGCAACGATTATAATAATAAGGACGACTGCAATTATTACCGGAATTATTTTTTTCTTCATTTATCCAGCTCCCTTCCAATCGTCCTTTATTATAGCAAACTATTTATATACCGTCATTACAAAATTTAACTTTTTCCTTCTTTTTTTGACAATATCCTGCTGCTTACTCCGCAGCCTGCAGCAATGTACCTTGGACGCTCTAGGGGGTCTTCCTATTTTTTATGCTGCCGTACACCCCTGCCTGCTTTTTGCAGCGAAATCCTGCCAAAAGAAATACCTTCAGTAAATTTTTTCCCAAAAGAAGATACGTGATATATTTTCTTCCTTAAATTTTAACTTTCATATTATATTTTCAGATAATCTGACGATACTAAACAGAGTGCCAAAATGCGGAATGCCCGGACGCGTATTCATAAAATCCTAAAAATAAAATTACCTTTTTTGCAAAAAATATTCGTGAGTTTGAATTATAATAACGTGAAAACATTTGGAAAATTTTATTTTTGAACAAGCACATAAGCTTGTAAGACCA
>DNJW01000279.1:9051-9273 GCA_003488965.1 Lachnospiraceae bacterium
ACTTCTCCCATACTAACCAAGGGAGAGAAGATTAAAATATAATAAATTAAACTATTGGACTGCCATGCCTCCTTCTGATACAGATTGTCCAGAAGCATTCCGTGATGGTAATTATAGCAAATGAATCCATTTATTTCAAGGAATTTTAAAAAAAATGTCGAATTTTTATTAAAATTTTTTAAACACTGACGGAATTCTATTGACTTAAATTTATGAAAAGTA
>DNJW01000028.1 GCA_003488965.1 Lachnospiraceae bacterium
TTTTATGTGCGGATGAAAGATGGGCTTTCATAGGTTATTGTCAACGTAGAAGCACAGAAGGATGAACCGTCAGGCTACTATCTTTTAAATAGGGCGGTATTTTATGTGAGCCGCATGATTTCCTCACAGAAGGAACGGGATTTCGTCAAGACAAACTATAATGACATCAGGCGGGTTTTTTCCATATGGGTTTGTATGGGCATGGATGAGAACAGTATGAGCTGCACCGTCTGCTGAGTACGATTTTGTCAATGGAATTATCCGTTGATGAAAAATTGGGGATTATTCAAAATGAATACGATATTCCGGTAGACGATACATTGAGAAAGGATATGAGTGCTATGTGTAATCTTTCACAGGGAATCAGGGAAAAAGGCAAGGCAGAGGGCAGGGCAGAAGGACAAGAAATAATGATTTTGAATATGCATAGGAAAGGCTATACATTAGAGCAGATAGCAGAGTGTGCAGAAAAAACGGTTGATGAAGTAGAGGCGATTATTGCAAAAAGAGAGCCGATACTGGCATAACCGCAGCAACTTAATAACATAGACAGTAACACTGAAAAGTCAACTCAAAAACTGCTAAAAAGAGCCGCTTGAAAATCAAGCGGCTTCAGTATATAATCCCGTCCACAATTCCATCATTTTCCAGAAACGGCTGAAAATGGTCCTCCGGGCTTTGATAAACCTTCCGGTATTCTTGGGGCGACATTTTATAGGAAGAGCGGAACACCCTGGAAAAATGGTCGGCGGAATTATAGCCCACGCATTCGGCAATTTCGCTGACTTTCATATGGGTATTTTTCAGATAGGACACCGCATCCGCCAGCCTAAGCTGCTTAATCAGCGTGGTAAAGCTGCAGCCCGTATTCTGCTTAATCAGCGTACTTAAATGGGGTTCGCTGTAGTGGAAGAAATCCGCCAGGGACGATAGGGTCAGTGTCTGGTAGTTGTGCTGGATATACTGGAGAATTAAGGAAAAATCCGTTCCCATCTGATAATTATAGAACTGGATGGTCTTGCTGTAGTTGCGCAGAAGATAGGAAAAGAATAAGTGCATCCAGTTGATGGCATTATCGTTGCTGAAGGAATCTTTTTTATAACACTCTCCCATAGCATTCCGTATGATGTGTTTCATCCATTGGATATCGTTGGAGTAAAACAGCAGATAGTTGGAGTGGGAATTTCCCTGCAGAATCGTACGGAAAAAATAAGAGAGCAGATTTTTCTGGGAGGTTAAAGAAAAAAATGTGGTATTAAAAGTGCTCTTGCGTATCATAATGCAAAAAACAAGAGAGGTAGCATCGTTTATAATGACATCGTGCAGGGAGGAAGGCGCAATGATACAAAGTTCCCCGGCTTTCAGAGTACGTTTTTCGTTCTCAAAGGACAGCTGGCATTCCCCGGAGGCTACAAAATCAATTTCGAAGTAATTATGGGTATGTTTATATGGGCGGGTATAGCGGGGATGGCGGATAATATATACATCTCTGGCAAAAGGAATGATGTCCGGTTCCGTAACCGTAGAAGATATGGCATGATTGGGGTCTAATGCCAGAACAAAAGAATCCACAATTTCATCAAATTCGGTATCCGACATTTCTGCAAACATTTTATTTGCCGGAATTTCATGGGGGCATGTTTCGGAAAGAAGCCCCTTCCGGTAAAGATAATCGGTCATTTCAGGAAACTGCATCCTGTTTCCGGTTCTTATATAGTAGTCTTTCAGATGGCGCTGGAATTCGCCGTAGGTTATATAATAAGGCATAAAGCACCTCCTTGTTATCCAATATGGGACTTCAGAGGAAGAAAGACAGGGCACATCTGAAGCGGGATTTTCGGTTTCAGTGATATGCGATAAAACGATAAATATGGTCTCGATATAGCAAATTCTATGGTGCTTGGCAAGGAGGGAAGGGTTATTTTCCACCGGTTTACTTCTTTTTCAATTCAGCAATAGCGCCATAATGAAGAACGTCAAATTCTGCAGGGGCAGTTTCCGCAAGCATTTTTCTGTGTTCCTGTTCCCAGGCTTCAACCTCTTTTTCTGTCAGGGAGGCGCCGATACCTCTGCAGGCTTTCATTCTGCCATTCCAGCTTTCCCTTGTAAAACCTACATGCAAAGGATATTCTTCGTGATAAACCAACTCAAATTTTTCAAGATAGCAGTCAGGTATCATGATTGGACGGAGGGTTTCTCCGGCGCCGCTCCATGCCGGATTGTATTTTAGGACAAGCTCCTCACTGGCTTTGGCTATTTTATCTTCAAACGGCAGCCATGCCATATATAATATGAGAATACGTCCCTCCGGTTTCAGCATGTTAAAAAGTATAGGCATGACTTGTTCATGGTGAAAATACCAGAAGCATTGGCAGGCAGTAATGACATCGAATGAACCGTTGGGAAAATCTATGTTTTCTGCTGATAAAGCATAGTAGTCAATATCCATACCTTTTGAAAGAATTTTTGCCTGTTCAATCTGGTTCTTTGAAACGTCAGTGCCAATCCATTTTGCTCCATATCGGTACATGTTTCTGGGAAGCACCCCTGTGCCTGTCCCTATATCAAGTATGTTCTGGCCGCTGATGCACAATTTCCGGTCTACGATTTTATCATAAAATTCCTGAGGGTAAATGTCGCGGAATCTGGCATAATCCGAAGAAACCTTTCCCCAGTCAAATGCCTTTCCGCCGTCTATCCTTTTATCTGCAATGTTCATAACTTCTGTATCTCCTTCTTCTGGAAATAGCTCAAGCAGCCTCACGGCTTAGAGTTTCCCGATTGACTGCTCATCAAAAGCCTGCCAGACGGTGTTGCCTGCCAGACCTTTTGATACCCGAACCATCATAGGAAATTACATCTGACCGCGATATTTTTTATGCTCGCTTTCCGGTATCCCCAAAGCCTCCATCGCTTCCTCCTCTGTCATTCCAAGGTTTTTTACCAGATTCTGGATGGACAGCATGAACGCCCTCTCTATTCCCTTCTGCATGCCTTTTTGCATTCCCTTTTGCATTCCTTGCTGCATTCCTTGCTGCATTCCCTGCTGCATGGCTTTCATCATAATCGACTGTCCCAATCCGCCCATTTCCTCCACTCCCTTCAGCACGGTTTCATTGTCTTGGATATTTACATACTCCATAATTTTGGCTTTGTTACAGTTAAACACCCCGGCCAGATAGTCAAAAATAGGGGCATCCGTCTTTTGTCCCCTCCGGATAACAACAACATTCAGCAAGTCAAAATCGCATTCCGGTTCGTCTGCTGTCCCAATCATATCCGTTTTT
>DNJW01000206.1:0-408 GCA_003488965.1 Lachnospiraceae bacterium
CGGATAAGGATGCTCCGGAGCCAGACGGTAATCAAAACAAAGCACGTCCATAGATGTTGATGTGGCCAGTTTCGTAGTCAATGTCCGCGCATATAAACTGCTGCCGGTAGAATATCCTCCCCCATGGCAATACAGAATCACGTATTTTTTCATATGCGCCCTGTTCACCGATATCCACTCCGCATACATATCCTGAATCACAATTTCACGTACCGCCGTATCTTTACTGTTTCCCAAAATCGCACCGAAATGGTCCTGGGACTGCCTATGCTTTTCAATATCCGTATTTTCCACTACGCTATGAACCTTTTTGATAAGGTTCATCAGATTTAAATTCCTCTTCTCTGTTAATGCCATATCTGCCTCACTCTTTTGTAACAGTCAAGCCTTTCGGCTTCACTGTTACGG
>DNJW01000206.1:720-937 GCA_003488965.1 Lachnospiraceae bacterium
TCGGCGAGGGGCAGATTCCCTCTTGGTTCAATTTCCTCATTCTCATGTTACACTCTTTTTTCTAATATCAGTCAATTTTATCACATAATCCATAAATTGTGGTATACTTTAATTGTATATTTAAAAATTAGGGGGCCAAAAAGGATTGCCTATGGCTGTTAATAAAAAAAACGACAAAAAAATATGGTACAAACTGGATTTGTCCGCCATCGTCTAT
>DNJW01000206.1:1271-1541 GCA_003488965.1 Lachnospiraceae bacterium
TTGTCCGCCATCGTCTATCCCACCTTGCAGCGCAGAGATTTTTCATCGGTTTACCGTCTTTCCGTTCTGCTGAAGGAATCCATAGACCCGGATATCCTCCAGCAGGCCGTTGATATTGCCCTGGAGCGTTTTCCCACTTATAAGGTAGCCATCCGCAAAGGGCTTTTCTGGCGGTATCTGGAAACCAATCACAGACCCGGTCCCTTTGTACAGCCGGACATTAAAAATCCTTGCATGCCTATGCCTTTCAAGGCAAATAACCGCTATCTC
>DNJW01000206.1:1790-2190 GCA_003488965.1 Lachnospiraceae bacterium
TTCAAGGCAAATAACCGCTATCTCATCCGTATTTATTACCATGGCTGCCGCATTGCCCTGGAGGCACACCACAGCCTGGGCGACGGCACCGGAGGCATGTGCGTATTGCAGACGATTACCGCTGTATATCTGAGACTTTTAGGGCATGCCGTTTCGGACGGCGGATTTGTGCTGGACGTGAACAGCCCTCCGGATCCGGAAGAACTGGAGGACGCTTATATGCGCTATGCCAATGCCCGGGTCCGCCCTCCCCGTCCAGGAGAGAAGGCTTATCGGGTAAGGGGAACCAAAGAACCCTTTTATACATTAAATATTATCGGAGGTATTATGTCTGTCAGACAAGTAATAGCCGTAGCGGCAAAATACAATGCCACCGTTACGGAATATTTAAATTCCGTTC
>DNJW01000206.1:2470-2931 GCA_003488965.1 Lachnospiraceae bacterium
TACGGAATATTTAAATTCCGTTCTTCTTTTCGCCCTCCTGCAAAAACAGAACCATGACTGGCACAGGAAGCTGTATCCGGTAAAAATCGCCATGCCTGTCAATTTAAGGCGTTTTTTCCCGTCAAAAACTTTACGTAATTTTATTACGATGGTATACCCTTCCATTGACCCGAGACTGGGAGAATATACTTTTGACGAAATCGTAATCCATGTGCGCAACTATATGCGCTATTACATCAACGAAAAATTTCTGCGGGGAGATATTACCACCAATGCCGCCACCCAGAAGAATCCTCTGATACGCATTGTACCCCTTTTTATCAAAGACTTTACTGTCCGCTTTTTTTACACAAAAGTGCAGGATAGGAACTCTTCTGCAGGACTGACCAATATGGGAGCTTTAAAAGTGCCTGAGGATATGAAACCATACATTGACCGGTTTGATATTTATATGGGGCAGC
>DNJW01000206.1:3234-3424 GCA_003488965.1 Lachnospiraceae bacterium
CAACTGTGCCATTGTCAGTTTTGAAGATATTCTTACCATTAATTTTGCCAGCAGCATCAAAGAAGCGGATGTAGAACGGTATTTTTTCTGCAAACTGGTGCAAGACGGCATTCATGTAAAAATAGAGAGCAACCGGTAAACGGCTGCCAGAAAGGAGCATAGCTGATATGTCATATTGTGTAAACTGCGG
>DNJW01000206.1:3724-5158 GCA_003488965.1 Lachnospiraceae bacterium
TATGTCATATTGTGTAAACTGCGGGGTAGAACTGGATTCTTCCTTAAAACGCTGCCCTCTTTGCAATACTCTTGTCATCCATCCCGGTGAACTGCAAAAAGCAGGGCTGCTTTCCCCTTACCCACAGGAAAAGGGACAAGTAGAAACGGTCAAAAGAAAAGACTTGGGTCTTCTTCTGACCATCGTATTGTCCGCCACTTCCATCGGCTGCGCACTGTTAAACTTATTTGTGTTTACAGGCAGTCTGTGGTCGCTGCTGATTATCGGTATCTGCATCATCCTGTTTGTACTGTCTATTCCTGCTGTCATCTATACGAAACAGCCTATTTATCTGTCTCTCTTTTTAGACGGCATTGCCATAGGAGGCTATCTGTATATGATTACCTTCCTGACCTCATCCTCCGAATGGTTCTGGGAGCTTGCCGTACCTATTGTAGCCCTGGTAACGGTTTTGGCAGAAATCCTTACTTTATGCATACGTAAACTGCCTGTTTCCATTATCGCCACATCCCTATATGTTTTTGCCGAGACAGCGGTTCTTTGCGTGGGAATCGAGCTGTTCATCGACCGTTATCTGGGAAAGCCCCTCTCCCTGTCCTGGTCCGCCATCGTTCTGACTGTCTGCGGGATTATTGTGGTTGCCCTTATCACCGTGCTTTCCGAAGGCAGGCTCAGGGATGCGGTACGGAGAAGGCTGCATTTTTGAACGGTTCCTTTGGGGATACCGGACGGCTTTCCCGCTTACTGGATATTCTGATGCTTCTTTTCCGCGTCCTCAATACTGCTGTAGCCGTAAAATTTTGTCTCATTCTCAATTATCTGCTTTTCCAGGTTTACCCCCTTGGCATATGCTTCCTTCACCTGTTTTAAAATCAAGGCCACCGTACGGTCCGAATAAGTCAGCATTTCCCCCCGCAGATAGCTTTCCGTGGAAGAACCGTTAACTGCCGAATCCTCCCCGGTCGTCATCACCCTTCCCTGAGCCCGCAGATTGGGATAATGTTCCGCCATATACCGGTCCCATTCCCCATGGATTTTTACCACTTCTTCCGTCATCTGCCTTTTCTCCGGGCTTACTTCCGGCAAATGCTCTTTTACGCCTTCATATTCCTCAGGATATGTCGCTTCCATCATCCGTGCATATTTCTCAAACAGCAGATTTCTTCCCTCCGCATAAGCCTGACGGATATCCTCCGCATAGCTTTCCAGAATCTCATCCTCATAAACCATCCACTGGCTCATACGCATTTTGAAAAAAGTGTCCGAATCATTCTGACAAGAAGCTCTTCCTCCCGTATTATTCACATGCTGAAACATATCCCATTCCGCCTGTGCAATGTCAAATATCAACTGCTCCCTCGCCGTAATCTCCGCCATCTCTCCATCTCCATCCTTTCTATACATACTATTTTAGTCAATTGCGAAACTGTCATT
>DNJW01000162.1:0-1429 GCA_003488965.1 Lachnospiraceae bacterium
AAACGGGGCGTGCCGGAGCAGAATATCTGGATCTCACATGAACGAAAAATGTGCTGCGGTCTGGGGAAATGCGGTCATTGTAAAATGAATGACACCTATGTCTGCCTGGACGGGCCGGTATTCAATTACGCAGAAAGTAAAAATCTGATCGATTAAGGAGGGATGGAACCGTGGGTCTGGATATCAACACAAAGAAAGCAAAAAAGAATGCATACAGAATCAGCAAAGTGCGTGGAATTGGAGCGTCCCGTATCCGTGTGCCGGGGGGCTATCTGAAAGCGGAAATTCTCGGTATGGTTCAGAAGATCGCAGAAAAATACGGGAATGGCATTGTCCATCTCACCACACGGCAGGGATTTGAGATTGAGGGCATCCGGCTGGAAGATATGGATGAGATCAATGAAATGCTCCAGCCGATTATTGAGCTTCTGGATATTAACCAGCAGGAGCCCGGAAGCGGCTATCCGGCTTCCGGGACAAGGAATATCACAGCCTGCATTGGCAATAATGTCTGTCCTTTTGCCAATTACAACACGGCGGAACTTGCGAAGCGGATTGAAAAGGCGGTCTTTCCTAACGACCTGCATTTTAAGATTGCACTGACCGGATGCTCCAACGACTGCGGAAAGGTACGTCTCCACGATTTCGGAATCATCGGCATGACAATGCCGCAGTATGATCCGTCCCGGTGCGTAAGCTGTCAGGCGTGTATGAAGGGATGTAAAAGTCTTTCTGTAAATGCCCTGCGCATGGAAAATTATAAGATAATCCGTGATGAAGAAAAATGTACCGGCTGCGGCGTCTGCGTGACAAAATGCCCTACCCGCGCCCTCACCCGGAGCAAAAAGAAGTATTATAAGCTGACGTTGATGGGGCGCACCGGAAAGAAAAATCCGCGGCTCGGTGAGGATTTCCTGATCTGGACGGATGAAGACACTATCGTAAAGATCATTCTGAACACCTACCGTTTTGTGAAAGAGTACATTGACCCGAACGCACCGGGCGGCAAGGAGCATATCGGCTATATTATAGACCGGGTTGGTTTTAATGAATATAAGAAATGGGCGTTAGACGGGGTGGAGCTTTTGCCGGAAACGAAGATAAGAGACCATATCTATTGGAATGGCATCCACTTTGAACGTTGAGTAGCAACAGTATCTTTTGTATCCGGAAATAATTTAAGTACAGTGGTTATCTATGTTTTTTATGCGCGCGGAGATTATACAGAAGAATCCGGCACAGGGCAGAGCGAAAGATTAGCAGAGAACAAATCTAAGTTCCACCCACAAATAACAATAGGCATCAAGGATCAGATTATGGTTCCGGATGCCTTCTTTAAATTGTCGAAATCAAACCCGGAATATAAGAAGTATAGCAGAGATGCGGGTAAAAAACGGTATGCTTTTTTAGTGGCGTCTGTTATAATGAA
>DNJW01000162.1:1699-2026 GCA_003488965.1 Lachnospiraceae bacterium
TTTAGTGGCGTCTGTTATAATGAATCTGGCAGGAGACAGGCAGAATAACAGGCTGATGGATACGGTAAATGAACTGATAGAGAGGACAGGAAAGCAAACATGCCGGCATCGGATATAAAAAAGTGGGAAAGAAGGAGAGAGATGCTGTTAACAGTCAGAGGGGATATTACAAAGATTGATACAGTTACTGCAATTGTGAATGCAGCGAATACGGACCTGCTGGGAGGCGGAGGCGCAGATGGGGCAATCCACCGGGCGGCAGGAAAAATGAGAATATCCGGGCTTAGTAAAGATGCAGAAAAGTTTTACAGAGAGGTATTTTAATGC
>DNJW01000162.1:2253-3529 GCA_003488965.1 Lachnospiraceae bacterium
GAAATTATTTGTAATTGGAAATGGTTTTGATATTGCACATGGATTGCCAACTAAATATTCAGATTTTCAGAATTATTTACTAGAAAATTATCCTGAGGCTTCAGATGATTGCTTAGTGGTTCCTGAATCATTTATTATGCCAGACGGAGAGGAAAGTTATAACGATATTGAGGTTGTTAGTTTTTTATTGAAGATTATTACCGAATCAGAAGCAACCGGTGAGGCATGGAGTGATCTGGAAAATACATTAGGGAAATTAAATTTAGATGGCTGTTTTGATGATTGGAACCTGTATGATAATGATGATAATGAATGGCACGAAGTATATCGAAATGAAGATATTGCAGCTAATGTTTGTGGCGCGGTCCAGATGATAAAAAAATATTTTTCAAATTGGGTTGAAACGATTGATGTGTTCAAAGCAAAGACCAAAACAAATTTTAGTCGTTTGATCGAACCCGATAAGGATTTCTTTTTGACATTTAACTATACCGAAACGCTTGAGCATTTATATGGGGTAAAGAATATATTCCACATTCATGGAAAGCAGGGTGGTAAATTAGTTTTTGGTCATGGGAACAATATTGACTATTACGATAAATATATGGATAGTCACGTTGGTTCGGAGAGTTATCTTAGTGAGCTGCAATTAGCTTTGAAAAAGGATACTCAAAGTATTATAAAACAAAATAAGAAGCTTTTTAAAGAGATTGGTAAAGTCGGTCAGATATATTCATATGGTTTTTCATTTTCGGAGGTGGACATGGTATATATCAGAGAATTATGCAAGGAGTCAAAAACAGAAAATATGGTATGGTATTTTAATAGTTACGATAAAGACAAATTTGAAATTTTTAAGGAAGAGCTTGTAAAGTGTGGTTTTAAAGGGAAATTTGATATATTTACAATTTAGCATAGAATTCCCTGCTGGATACATATCCTTCCTTGCAGAAAATGTATGCTGCAGATGAAAGAGAACACTAATTGGGATATGAAAAGACAAAACTTGTCTTTGTCATAATGATTATGGCATCTCCTGAAAGCAAATGATTGCAGGATTTCTAATTGGCATAGGCAGCATGATGATAGCTGTATTTATGCAAATTCATTAAAATCTATGGTATGGCAGAAGGACTGGCAGCAGGGGGAAGACTGACAATGGAAGCAGGAAACGGATTGACTGAAAGGGTAGTTTCCGGAGATTGAGCACCCGGAGGGGCAGCCATATGTCCTCCGGGTGTTTTGCGGGTCCCAAGGTAGTGTAAAATAGTTTGTG
>DNJW01000173.1 GCA_003488965.1 Lachnospiraceae bacterium
CTGCCGTATTTTGGCAGCTTACGTACCGTTACGGTAATCGCAGAGCGAAAGCGCGTCTGTGTTGGAATATACAAGCTGTACAATGCCAAGTGCAGAATCACTAAGTTTCGCAAACGCCTATATGCCATTATTATTCCTGAAAATTATAACATTATTTTTGCAAAATAGAAATGAATTCATGCGCTTTGCATATGATTTTCTGATTTGTTATAATAGGCGGAGTATAAAACCGATGCATTTTATAGTTTATTATCCGCTTTATTAGGCAATTGCGAAACCCTAATTTTCCAATTACGAATTGTGCAGCTTATATATTCCATAAGCAGACCTTTGATTACCGCCATTTCTTCCGGAGACGGTATTGCCTGGAAGCCAGAACCTTTTTGCGATTATCAATACTATGTTTTCACACACATTCCTTTCACATGCATATTTTATACTAAAACAGACAGAGGGATGTTTATGAAACCTTCCACTTATTATACCGGAATTACGGGCATTATTGACCGCATCGAACCCATTCGCAGCGAATGCTGCAACCAGATTATGACCATCCGCACAATAGACGGAATCATTCGTTTCATTCTTTCCCCGGGTACCTACGTAGCGGACAATACGCCTCTGCGCACAGGTATGCGCATTACCGCATTTTATGATGTGAACCAGCCGGTTCCTCTCATTTATCCGCCCCAGTATCAGGCCGCTTTCGCCGCGCGCACGGAACCGGGAGAAAACGTGATGGTCGCTTATTTTGACAGTACACTTCTTTCCTATGAAAATCAGCTGCAGCTGAATATCGGCCCTGACACCCGGGTTACTACTGCCAACGGCCAGCGGTATGCCTGCAGCATCGGCAACAACCTCCTGATGGTATACTACGGTGCAACCACCAGAAGCCTTCCGCCTCAGACTACGCCGGAAAGGATTATTGTATTCTGTTGATTTTTTACTTGCTTTTTATCCTCAATGTGCTACAATTAATTTGCACGGGGATATAGCTAAGCTGGGATAGCGATGCGTTCGCAACGCATAGGCCGCGGGTTCGAGTCCCGTTATCTCCATAAAATAAAAACTCCAGTATTGATGCAGGATGACAAAAAATCCTTGTAAATACTGGGGTTTTAAATTATTATGTATAATACAAAAATCTTATGTAAAATGAAAAAAGATGATGAATTTCTCCACTACCCTTAAATCTTATTTCAAATCATCCGGATTCGTGTCATAAATAATTTGCCTTGCTTCAATTCTCGATCTTTCAACAGTACATAACTGATTCCACTGTTCTTCCGAACCGCCATAATATATTTTTTCTACATCATGAAAATACCACCAGAAAGAATCACTTTCAATGTCCTGCAACGTTGACGGAAGATACAAAAACCTTACGCCACAACTATTAAATTCGTTCATAGCAACGCTGCGGACACCTTCTGGAATTATTACACTTGTAACATCATCCAAGGTAAATACTCTGTCCAAAGAAACAACATTATAAGTATTGCCGTCAATTTCATATGACGAATTTATTCTAACTTTCTTTTCACTAGAATGGAAATCTGTCAGAAAAATTTCATTTCCATCAATATAATACTCAAAATCACCAATATCCGTGTAACCTTCAAGCCATGCAGAATTGTTTCCTGTTTGATTTTCACTTTCTTTTCTGTTGCTATTAGAAAAAATACCTATTGAGTAAAATACAAGAACTATTGTAATTATAATTCTCGTAACTATATTTAAAGGTTTTTTGGCTGCCCATAAAAAGAAAACACCTATATATGGCATAAAAATACATATTAGGACGATAAACCAAGTTTTCTTCCAAACCGGAATTTTAGGTTGGGTTTGAGCATTCAATGACGAACTGTTTTGAGGCTGTGTTATTGGAACCGTTGATGATTGATAATAATTATTCACAATAGTTGTGTGTGAATTATCATTATTTACTGTTTCCGGCGCCATTCTTGGCATTTTAGAACCGCAATATTCGCAAAACTTTCCGTTTGTTTGTGCTCCACAATTTGGACATTGCATAACATTCCCCCTTCTTTTTCCTTAGATTTTAACATTTTATTGTATATAATTCAATATTCTACAATAAATTACCTTTGCCGGGACACTGTCCCGTTATCTCCATAAAAAGAGTCTGCCCAAGGGTCAACTCTTTTTTCATAACGCTGCGGCGTAATTTCCTCTATACCGGAACCAATACCATCCAATCCCCGTTATATCCGCTAACAGCCACCCTATCGGAACAGAAACCCATATACCGGTTACTCCAATCCATGAAACCGAAGACAGAAGATATGCGAGAGCTACTCTAGTTCCCAAAGAAATCACTGTCAGCACCACAGACATTCCCGGCCTGTGCACCGCCCGGTAAAATCCATACAGCAAAAACAGCAGTCCGATTCCGATATAACATGCCCCTTCTATCCTAAGGTAATGTACGCCTGCCTCTATAATCCCTGTCTCCTGTGCCGAAATGAAAATTCCCATCAAAGGACGGGCAAACAGACAGACCGCACTGCTAATCACTGTACAGAAGAAAAACACCGTTACCGCTGCACTGCGTATCCCTTTCCGTATTCTGTCCGTCTTCCCGGCTCCATAGTTCTGGGCTACAAAAGTAGAAAACGCATTGCCAAAGTCCTGCACTGGCATATAGGCAAAGGAATCAATTTTAACAGCTGCCGCAAATGCTGCCATAATGCCTGCGCCAAAGCTGTTTACCAGCCCCTGCACCATCAATATTCCAAAATTCATCACAGACTGCTGGACACAGGTCAAAAAGGACAGTCCCATAATTTCCTGCAGAATATCCCGTTTCCACCCTATATGTCTCCTTTGTATTCTTAGTTCCGGGAAACGCAGCAGCGTATACCCCATCATCCCCGCCCCGGAAAGATACTGGGAAATAACCGTGGCCGCAGCTGCTCCTTCCACTCCCATGCCAACTCCTAATACAAACAGCAAATCAAGAAAAATATTCAGCACTGCTGCCACGCCTAAAAACACCAGCGGCGTCACCGAATTTCCCACTGCACGCAGCAGATTTGAAAAATAATTATACAGAAAGGTAGCCGGAATTCCCCAAAAAATAACCCATAGATAATCTCTCATCAGCGGAACAATATTTGGCGGAACCTGAAGCAGCCGAATCACCGGCATCAGCGCCGCAAACACTCCCGCATTCAAAACAAGCGTCACGGTCCCGATAAAAACAAAGGATAAAAATATACTGGATTTTAACCTTTCTCCATCTTTTTTTCCATAATAAATAGAAAATACCGCCCCGCTCCCCATGCAAAGCCCCAGCAGGATAGAAGTCAAAAAAACCATCAGCGTATAGGAAGAACCCACGGCTGCCAGAGCATCCGCACCCAGAAACTGCCCTACAATCCATGTATCCGCTATATTGTAAAACTGCTGCAGTAAATTGCCTATCATCAGAGGAACGGCAAAGCGCAGCAGTTTTGCCGTTATAGGTCCTTGTGTCAAATCCCTCTGCATTCTATTTCTTTCTCCTCTATTCCAGTTCCGCATCCGCCCTTCCAGCAC
>DNJW01000390.1 GCA_003488965.1 Lachnospiraceae bacterium
ATTCCTACCGAAGAGGAATTTGATAGGATTGAAAAATTATTGAAAAAAAGGAAAGAACTCCTGGAAAAGCAAATGTACAAATAATAATTTAATAGCTTAACAAGAGCTGCCACTGAGTCGGCAGCTTTTTATATGGTGCCACATATTAACCATAAACAGTTCATTTTAGCACTCCGAAAAATAATCTATTTTATGTATGATAATTTTAAAAGCAAAAGGCTAAGGAAGGAACAAAAAGCTGGCAATATCAGAAACAAAAAATGATGTTTATATGCAATACATAAGAAAAAAATCAGGAAAGGAGACGATTGGGGGCTGATTTAAAATCGAAATATCAAACAGAGAATTGCTGAATCTGATAAAAA
This sequence comes from Lachnospiraceae bacterium, assembly GCA_003488965.1. Classification (GTDB taxonomy): domain Bacteria; phylum Bacillota; class Clostridia; order Lachnospirales; family Lachnospiraceae; genus Kineothrix. The sequence goes on from DNJW01000390.1 coordinate 366, forward strand.
GTGGTATGATAAATTTAGATTTAGAGGACGTGGCAGATGTCCTTTTGTGCAAGACGCAAGAGGAGATTACCATGAGTGAGATAAAGATTCCGAAAATCAATTCCCGGCAGAAGGGATTACAGATACAATTTTATACCACAGTTTCCGCGAAATATTCTGAAACCGGGAAACGCCACCAGATTACGGGGGCTTCGGAGAAGGAAGTACAGAAGAAGTTCCGCAAGGAAGTAAAAAGGGCTATGGCTGGTCAGATGGATTTTGAGAAGCATAAAGACGACACGGTGGAACAAGTGGTGGAAATGTTTCTGGAATTTGCCAAAGGGGATATCAAAAAGCAGACCCACAGCAGATATTACAGGGCGTATGTAAATTATGTGAAGGGCAGCAGTTTTGGGAAAATCCCCGCCCGGAAGATTAAGAAGTATCACTGTGATGATTTTATCCGTACCTTGACAAATGGAACTATAGTTTATTCTTATGTATGCCAGATAAAATGCATTGTCAGTCAGGCATTTGATTATGCCTGCGACAGGGAAATCATGAGCTGGAACTTTATGCGGAAGGTAAAAATCAATGAAGATAGGTGTAAAGAGCAGGAGAACAAGGAGCTTGGCGTATGGGAAGATGATGAAATCAATACCTTACAGTCAGGCTCTATGGCTTGCTGGAATAAATGCAGAAAATACCGCAATTCTCCGGCACTCTTTATCCTTTGTGGCACTGGTTTGAGATTGGGAGAGTTACTTGCACTAAAATGGAGCAAGGTCGATCTGGAACACAGAACCATTAAAATTGAACGGACGCAGACAGAGTATACAGATTATGATACCAATTCCAAAATCTATGAGGAAAGCACCCCGAAGAACAAAACTTCCCGCAGAACCATAGTCATTAACGATTTTACTTATAAATGGCTGATGGAGCAGAAGCGCAGGACAGAGCAGGCAGGAATTGAAAGTGAATATGTCATCCCGGCAAACAGCGGACGGATGGTAAAGGAGAGCAGCATTACCAGTACATTCAAGGCTTTCTGTAACTATGTAGGAGTGGAATACAAGCCCTCTCATACATGTAGAAGGAGTTATGTAACAAACTGTCTGGACAAAGGCATGAAGCTGGCATTGGTTTCAAAAAATGTAGGACATAAGAACAAACGCCGATGTCTTATTGCAAAAAGCACAACCTTGAACACCTATTATAAGTGCAAAAACGATTACGAAGACAATCTGGCTATGCAGAATGAAATCTTTAAAATATATGATTTCAACCTTGGCGGTGAACAAGTGGAGACTATGTTTGCATAACATCATCAAAAAAATGGATGGTAGCTACTGCAGAAATCAGCAGTTTTTTGATGATATGACAGAGAAAGGGAACGTGCGTTCGCCGGTGACGTTTGAAGAAAAATTAGTACCAAGAACGCCGGAAAATACAAGCGTTAGGGAAACTGAAGCAAACATTATGCAAAACCATAGAAACTCTGGAAACCCTGATAAACACTGGCTTCCCGTTTGGCAACACTTGGCAACACCCTAAAATCCCCGAAAAGATACCCTAAAACATAGCGGAAGCCCCTAAAACCGCGGCTCCCGCAGTCCTAAAGGCTTCCTTAGGGGAGGATAAGTATTTTTCTTATCTTCTGTTCAGAAAAGAAAACGCATTGCGTTTTCCTCATACGGCATTTTGCAACTCCGTACTCGTCAACGAAGGGGGTTCATTGACTAATCCTATTATTGACGCTGAAAAAAAGTTTATACATAAAATATAAAAAAAATTTACTTTTTTAGAAAAGTGGTATATACTATCCATACGATAATCAAACAGAAGGTGGTATTTCAGATGGCATTATTAAAGCAATGGAAAGAAATGGCTTATTCAGAGACGGCCAATAAAGGTGATTTAAAAAGACTCTGGCAGGAGTATTTTCAGAAGGAAAAGGAAATATATGCAGAGCTGCTGAAGACTCCGGATGAAGTGGCGGAGGGGACGGTAAAGGAACTGGCGGATAGATTTGGTGTGGATTTGATGACAATGACCGGTTTTTTGGACGGTATTAACGACAGCTTGAAAGAAGCAAATCCTATAGAAGAAATGGAAGAGGATACGAAAGTAAATCTGGGATTTGAAAAAGAACTGCTGTATAAAAATATGGTAGCGGCCGGAGCGGACTGGCTGTATAACCTGGAAGAGTGGAATGATATTTTTGACGAAGAAAAGAGGAAGGCTCTTTATAGGGAACAGAAGATATCGACAACTATTGTAAAAGGGGACAAGATATATCCGAATGACCCTTGTCCTTGCGGAAGCGGCAAAAAATATAAAAAATGCTGCGGCAGGAATCAGTAAGGCGGTTGAAATATGCAGAGCAGAGTTGAAAAGGCGGTGCAGACCTTTGAATCAGGTTTCGGCTGTGCCCAGTCTGTGTTTTCCATTTATGCCGATTTGTTCGGAATTGACAGGGAGACTGCCTTGAAGCTGGCAAGTCCTATGGGCGGCGGTATCGGACGGATGCGCGAAGTGTGCGGTACGGTTTCTGCCATGGCATTGCTGGCAGGGCTGAAGGAAGGTCATACGGAGCCGGAGGATGAAGACGGGAAAGAAAGAATATATCTTCTTGTACGGAAGATGAGTGACAGATTCCGTCAGGAAAACGGAACGATTATCTGCCGGGAACTGTTGGGAATACAGGAGATGGAGGAAAGTGCAAGACCGGACAAGCGTACGGAAGCTTATTATGCCAGCAGGCCTTGTAGCAGGCTTGTGGCAAGCGCGGCAAAAATCATAGAAGAAGTTTTGCTGGAAGAACAGTAACGAAAATTTACTCTTTACAGATTTCAAAAAATATCATAAAATAATTACAGAAAACGGAATCAAATAAAAAGCGAAGAAGAGACCAGTAAGGTGTGGGAAGGTTTCAGAGAGAGATACCGGTAACAGGAAGCAGGACTGTTTTGAGAAAAAGGTTGTTTCGGAAACAAGGCTGTTTTTGTTATAGGCTGGAAGTATCTTAACCCAAAGCATCCGAAGACCAGCTCCGAGCGGCCCTAATCCGGCACGGCAGCCACCGTTAAAGGTTAAAAAAGTGGTTTTGCTTAAGGCAAGATATTTGTTTGCCGCAAGCAGAGCAATTAGGGTGGAACCGCGTAATCAGATTTGGAAATACGTCCCTTACATTGTATGTGCAATGTAAGGGACTTTTTGTATATCATTAATTTAGGGAATTGCGAAACTCTGATTTTCCA
>DNJW01000226.1:0-1909 GCA_003488965.1 Lachnospiraceae bacterium
ATTCTTATTCTATAAAAAATAATACTTTCCGTCAAGCTAATATGCTGAATTATAATAAATATTTTCCAATTATTCATACACGCATATTCTCCCTAAGTGATTTGCATTTTATTGCGCGGATGCTTCAGCCTGAGAATTTCTTTCTGCTTTTCCGTAGCCACATAGGTATAAATCTGTGTTGTTACAATTGAGGAATGTCCCAGCATCTTCTGTATGTAACGGATATCTACATCCTCCTCAAGAAGCAATGTGGCAAAGGCATGGCGGAACATGTGAGGCGTCAGGCGGGCCTGAATCCCTGCCCTTTTTACATGCTTTCTCAGCATAAGACGTACTGCCTGCTCCGACATCCGCTGTCCCCATTTATTAAGGAAAAAGAACTCCTGCTGCTCTATCTCACTTCGGAAACAGGAATAGTATTCATCAATTGCTTTCTTCACTTCCGGGTTTTCTATCTGCATATAGCGCTCCTTGCTGCCCTTCCCCTTTATTAAAAAGATTCCCTCATGCAAATCTATGTCCGCCCTTTTCAGCGCGCTTAATTCTGATACCCGCAATCCGGTGGCAAACAGAAATTCCACAACTGCAATATCTCTGGTTAAAAATTTCCTCTCATGCCCTGATATTTCCCTCTCTTTTTCTTCGTACATCTTCCGCAAAAGCAGCTCCACCACATCCCTTGGAATGGTTCTGGGCAAAATCACCTCCTCCTTAAATCTTGTATTTATCTTGCGGAAGGGATTGTCATCTATGATTTCCTCATACTCCAAATATCCTATAAAAGCTTTCAGGCTGGCGATTTTCCGTTTTACCGTTCTTTGCTTGTACCGGCCATGGATATGGAATAAGTACTGATGAATTCCGTCCTTATCCATTTCCATGCCATGTTCGGACAAATATTGGAAAAACTGGGTCAGGTCAATCCGGTACGCTTTGACCGTCTTAAAATCCAATTCTTTCTGGTTTAGGCAGTAATGCAGATAAAGAGGAAGCTGGTCTTGATTTGTTATCATTTGTAATAGTCTCCTTTTCGGTTTTCTATTGATAATAGCACAAAACCGGAAAAGCAGGATATGATAACAGCAATCATTTCTTCACCCGTACACTTCCCGCCGCTCTCTTCTCATCCCCGTCGGCACTCTCAAGAAACCCCGAAACCACAAATGAACTCCATTCATCATTCAGATAATCATAAAAATTCTTCGCCGCCTTATAAAAACAAACCGGGCTCCTAATCCCCTCTCTTCTTTTCATAAAACCGTCCAAATGCCCCATGCTTTGCAGCACATCCGCAATCCCATATAAATCCGAATTGCTGCGGTACAGGACATAGGCTTCTATCAGCATCTTGTAAGCCTTCTCCTTACAGTGCTCCTGCTCCTCCGTTTTCTGTTCTCCCATTCCTTTCCCACTTGGACAGTATTTCTGCTCCGCCGCTTTCTGTTTTCCTATTTCCTTTGCCTTTTGGCAGTATACATCCGCCAGGCTCCGCATCACGCCTGCCCGTTCAATCCAAAATCTGTCCGGATACTTATTATAATATTCCAGCGCCTTTTCATAAAGCTCCTGGGAATCAGCATAGCTTTTCTCTTCTTCCTTTTTTATCTCTTTCTCATGATTGTACCTTCTGTTTTCCCCATAATACTGGCTCATCTTAAAATAATACTCTCCCATCAGATAATCCAGCTCTGCCCTCAATTCCTCATAACCGTTTCCCAGCCAATTTTCCCTTTTGCTTATCATGCTCTGTGCCTTTTCCAGATTTTTCCTCATTGCCTCCAGCATCTTTTGCTGCTCCTCACAGCTTTCCGCCTCCCTGCGGCATCGGTCAATCTCATGAACGGTACTGCACCGCCCGCATATTTTGCTCTTCAAAATGTAAACCCGTTCCTTCTTCCCCTGCATCACC
>DNJW01000226.1:2177-2703 GCA_003488965.1 Lachnospiraceae bacterium
TTGCTCTTCAAAATGTAAACCCGTATTCTCTGCACAAAGATATTCTCCGGCATCTCCTTCCATCGCCCTTCTTCCTCACATTCTGATTCCAAAAGCCGCTCCGCCTCGGAAATTTTTTCCAGTGCCAGCTCCTGTCCCTCTCTCTTGTCAGACTGGCTGGCTATCATGCTTTCTGACATCAACAGCAGGATTCTGTTCAAAATCAGCTTCTCTGCCTCTTCCTTTTCCCCTTCTTCCATAGAAGATACCGGCTTCGAAGAAAGCTTTTTGATTAATCTCGTCAATATTTTATAAGTTTCGGGGACCGCGCCGCTTTCTTCCATTGATGTTTTATGTGTTTCGGAAACCGGACAGCTTTCGCAAAGAAGATAATATAATAAAGCGGATGCCCATTCCGGCTGGCTGTCCCCCCATTTTTCCATAATCCGGATAATGGCAGGCAGCTCTGTCTGCAAAAGGAAATGCATCTGGTTATACCCCTCGCTTTTATCCCGCAATATATCATACATTTTTTTTAGCATATTCC
>DNJW01000423.1 GCA_003488965.1 Lachnospiraceae bacterium
CGGCAGAACCGTTGGAACTGCCGGGGGCATTGCCGGTGTCGGCAGAACTGTTGGAACTGCCAGAACCGCTGCTGCTATTGGGACTGCTGTTGTTGCTTGCAGCCGGTTTGCTGCTGGGAGCAGCGGGGGCAGCTTTGGGTTCTTCATAGCCGCATCTGCGGCATTTGCCGTCAGCCATGTCATGCCCTAAGGCAGGAATTTCTTCAGAATAGCTGTCGCCGCAAGAACAAGAATAAGTCTGGATTCCTTTTTCTGTACAAGATGCCTGCCTGGTAACAGAGGAGGCATAATTGTGCGTATGGCTTGGAGGCAGCTTGGCAATGGCCTCCGTGTAGGTATCCTGGCAGTTGGAACAAGTATAGGTACGGGTGCCTTCTGCTGTTTCGGTGGCTTCCTTGGTAACTTTGGAATCATAATTATGCCCGGATGCGGGAATTGGTTCCGTGTAGCTGTCGCCGCAGGAGCAGGAGTAAGTCAGAACACCTGCAGCGGTACAGGAAGGTTTTGTGGTGATTTCCGATGTATAACTGTGCTTATGGCTGGACGGAAGCTTGTCAATGGATTCCGTATAAGTGTCGCCGCAGCGGGAACAGGTATAAGTACGGATGCCTTTTTCCGCTTCCGTGGCAGCTTTTGTATCGGCAGAGCTGTAGCTGTGGCCCAGCGCAGGAATTTCCTCATTTTCTTTTGCCCCGCAAAGGAGACAGGAACGGGTCTGTACGCCTGCAGCGGTACAAGAAGCAGGCGTGGTAACGGACCATTCTCCGAAATTATGAGTGCTGCATTCACTGTCGGCTTTTTTCGTGACAGTAACAGGGATAGAGATGCCAGTTACTGTCTGGTAGTTTGCCGTATCCGGGTTATAAGATGCTTTGCAGGAGATGGAGCCTTCCTTGTCCAGCACAGAGGAAGGATTTTCCCATGTAAAGCCGGCAGGCAGCTTAATGGATGCCAAAGTAGTGCCGGCAGCCGTTTTCAGCCCGGAGGGAACCGTATAAGCAGGAGTGCCTTTGTTTACTGTCAGTGAAATGGTTTGTTTGACCGTATTGTATTTTCCGGTATCCGACGGCGTGAAAGTGGCGGGATACCCGGTGTTGGATACGGTTGGAACAATGGAAGGATTATCCCATTTCCATCCGGCAGGCAGCTTAATATCTGCCAAAGTCTGTTCCGGCGCATAGGTAATAGAACCCAAAACCGGAAGGGTATAATCAGGGTTGATTTTGGTTACGGTTACCGTACAAGAGACGGTGGAACTGCCGGAAGCAGTGCAGCTGATGGTGGCTGTTCCGGCAGAAACTCCGGTGACTGTACCATCCGGTGCAACAGCGGCAATGTTGGAATCGGAGCTGCTGAAAGTAACGGAGCCGGCGGCTGCTGTTTTGCCTTCAATGGAAGCGGTAAGTGTAACAGATTCCCCGGCTTTCAGGGAAAACGATGTTTTGTTTAAAGTGATTTCCTTTACTGCTGCAGGCTGCGGGCAGGCAGCGGAAGGCATATTGTTGTAAACAGGTATGCGGAATACAAAGGGGTTGTTGATGGATCCCGCCGTTGCATAGGCTTTTTTTACGGAAACCGCTTCGGAAGAAGGTGCGGCGATATTCTGCATATACTGATGCTGGTACAGTCCGGAGGGAGAGGTTTTGCTTACATTAAATTTCTGGAGATAAAGCGTATTCTGACCCTTGCGGATGTAGTTTTTAGAAATAATATTGGAACCCCCTTCCAGTGACAGGCAGCGGGTGGTCCATTGGTATTCGGCAGCTTTTTTCAAGCCGTTTTCAATGACTTGTGTGCTGCCCTGGCCGGTGGCGCCGATGTTGAAATAATTATAGACACCGGGGTAGGAAGGGTATGTGCCGGAAATTAAAGGCGAGGTACCGTCGCCTTGTTCCTGCCGTACCCGGGATGCCAGATGGAAAGGACTGACATCCAATTGTTTTGCGATGGTACAGAATGCCTGTGCATAGCTCTGGCCTTTGGAATCGCCCGGAATAGCGCCGGACATAAAAGTGCCGTTTAAGATTTCCTGCACTGCATTTTCCGTATGATAAGTTCCGTTGTAGCTTAACAGTTCAAATTGGAAAATATAGTTTTCCGTCAGGAAATTACGGGGGTCCATATAATATGCCAAGATTCCGTCTGTAGGGTAAGCCCATGATTTATCAAAGGATGATTTTTTCCACGCACTGTTCACGCTGGCGGAAATCAGGCTCCGGGATGCTTTGTTTTCTTCCTGTACAGCAGTGTTCCAATCCAAATCCGTGTTCATTTTTACGAAAATCCAGTTCGGATGAGCCGTTTTCAGGCTTAACAGACCGCTCTGATAGGAAGAAGGAAACTGGGCGATATCGGCAGGAGTGCTTGCCGGGGCTTTCATAAGAGCCGGGGCTGTCATGCGGTAAGTCTGGCTGCTGATGGATTTCTCTTCCCATGCGATAAGATCTTCGTCGGAATAAGCCAGATACTCCCTTTCGATATAGCCGCTGTAAGAACTGCCGCCTATCTCTATTGTCGCCTGATACCAGATATTATGCAAGGAATCTTCGTCAACGCCGGTGATACGGACGGATTGTCCGGTAGATATAGTTACCGCGGTTTCTTCTTTGTTTCCGGGCTGAAGTTTGACTTCGTAACTGTCGCAAAGATAAAGGAGGGCATAAATATCCTTCCCGTTTGCCAGACTGTTCAGCTCTTCCCTGGCTTCCTCAATATCAATCAGGCGTATGGCGGATAATCCCTGCTCTACATATACGGTAATATAGGGCAGATTTGTGAAAGAGTCGAAAGAGGATGCCAAAGGATAGGCATCCGTATCCCATACCGGTGTAAAATCGTATACATCAAATTCCGTGTTTTCGTAATCGTCGCCACATTCCCATGTGACGGAAAGCGGTGAGGGTGATTCCGCATCGTCAAAAAAAACAGACAGCTCTCCCGGAAGTAAGGCATAGATGTCTTCCAGGGCAGGCTTGCCGTCAAAGGACATTTCCGCTTCCTCATCGGAAAGAGGGGTAATGGCGGTAATTTCCGGCACAGTGTCTCCGGAATCTGCTGCCGGAACCTCGTCTGCCTGAGCCGCAAGAGCAGGAATAGAGCGGGTGCAGAAAACAGAAATAAAAATCAGTACAGCAGTGACAGCTGTAAAAATGCGGTTGCTTTGTCTTTTGTTCATATGTATTCTCCTAGGTTTATCGGAACGTTCCGTACAATGGAATGCGCACAAATTTTTTGTGCAATCTGACAGACAGCGCTGCCGGGCAGAGCTTTTGGCTTCTTAATCATTAGTATCTCGTTAAGGATAAATATAATATACTGTTAAATGGCGGTTAAGTCAATGGATTTACAAACCTGCCGTAAATACTTTTGTGAAACGTTTGCTTATGAAGTGACGAAATAATTTGAAAAATATGCGTATTAATGGTAAAGTATTATAATATATGATATTTAATATTTCATGAACGGCGAGGTTTTCTTCTGTGAGCGATAAACGAATAAGATTTTTAAATACCCATGTGGACAACTTAACGATGAACGAGGCTGTAGAAGAGGCGCGGAGACTGATAAGAAAAGGCGGCAGAAGCTATGTGGTGACACCGAATGTGGACCATATTGTCAAGATAGAGCATGATTATTTATTCCGTGAAATCTATGAAGGGGCTGATTTGATACTGACGGACGGGAAACCCCTTATTTGGATATCGCGGCTGCTGGGGACGCCCATTAAAGAAAAGATATCCGGTTCCGATTATTTTCCGGAAATCTGTAAGATGGCAGCGAAGGAAGGCTTGTCCATTTTTCTTCTGGGAGCCGCTGAGGGTGTGGCGAAAAAGGCTGCCATTAACCTGATGAAGAAATATAAGCATTTGAAAATTGCGGGGGTGTATTCTCCCAGTTATACTTTTGAGAATGACGTAAAAGAGATTTCTTATATTATTCATAAAATTAACAAGGCGAAGCCGGATATTCTCTGCATCGGACTGGGGACGCCGAAGCAGGAAAAATTTTATTATAAATATAAAGATTTGCTAAACGTTCCGCTGACGCTTCATATCGGAGCGACGATTGATTTTGAGGCCGGAGTGGTGAAACGTGCGCCGCGGTGGATTAGCTATGCAGGCTTGGAATGGTTTTACCGGCTTTTAAAGGAGCCGAGGAGGCTTTACCGCCGATATCTGCTGGATGATTTGGAGATATTTCCGATTTTCCTGAAATACAGGAAGAATCAGCCTTTGTTTAAACCCAAATCCTGCAATATTCTTGGGGTGAATATCGCGGTAACGAATATGAAGTCAGTATGCTATTACCTGACCAGGAATATTCAGAAGCTCCGGGGGGAATATGTATGTGTATCGAATGTGCATACCACAGTAATGGCATATAACGACCCGTCCTACAGGGAAGTGCAGAATAATGCGGCAATTGCCGTTCCGGACGGGAAGCCTCTTTCGCTCATCTGCAGGATAAGAGGACATAAAGAAGCAAAGCGTGTGGCAGGTCCGGACTTGATGCCGGAGATACTGCAGATTTCGGAAAGGGAAGGCTATACCCATTATTTTTATGGAAGTACGGAACGGACATTAAGTTATTTGGAGAAAAATCTCCGTGAAAAATATCCTAAGCTGAAAATTGCCGGAACATATTCTCCTCCCTTCCGTAAACTGACAAAGGAAGAAGACGAACGGATTGTGGATATGATAAATGCGGCACAGCCCGACTTTGTCTGGGTAGGCTTGGGGGCACCGAAACAAGAGCGCTGGATGTATGCGCATAAAGGAAAGGTAAACGCCATTATGTTGGGTGTCGGTGCGGCTTTCGACTTCCATGCGGGGACATCAAAGAGGGCTCCCAAGTGGATGCAGGAATTCTATCTGGAATGGCTGTACCGGCTGATTCAGGACCCGAAGCGGCTGATGAGGCGTTATATGTTCTCTAATGCCCAGTTTATCTGGCTGATTTTGACCGGGCATTAGCTTAAAACATTAAGAAACACTAAGGCTGCAAAGGACGCAGCCTAAGAGTTTCTAAAT
>DNJW01000134.1 GCA_003488965.1 Lachnospiraceae bacterium
CAACGCTGCGGCGTAATTTCCTATTATATAAAAAGAATATGCCCGCAGGCCGTGCGGGCATAAGAGACCGGCAGGCTGCTGCAGTTTTGCCCCGCTTAGCTGTAACAGTCCGGCTACATTTCCAGTTCCATATTATCTGTTTCCGCTTCTGCTCCCGTTTCCAGATTAGCTTCTTCCAGTCCGTCTTCCTCGCTTAAAATTTTGATTTTTCCCTGGTTCAGCTCCTCTACTGCCACTGACAGCGGCTTTTTACCTTTCCCGTCCACCATCGGCTCTTCTCCTGCAATAATCTGTCTTGCTCTTTTCGATGTGGCCATAACTATAGAATATCTGCTGTTTACTACAGGTGCTTCTCCAGGTTCAACCTCGCTGTTTACTACCTTCATTAAATCTGAATAAGATGGGTGTAACATTATTTTTCTCCTTTCACCAGAACATTCAGTTCCTGTCTCATATTATTTATAAATTCTTCATTTCTGTCAATGCTGTTATGAGCTGCACTGACAATCGAATGAAGCTCTTTTGTGCATATTTCCAAATCATCATTAATTAAAATATAGTCATAGCTTTCAATGCCCCTTGCCTCTTCTACCGCACGGCGCATCCTCTTTTCTATCACTTCCGGTGTCTCCGTTCCCCTTCCCGCCAGACGCTGTTTCAGCTGTTTTGCGGAGGGTGGCATTACAAACAGCAAAAGCGCTGCTGGAAACTTCTCTTTTACCTTCAAAGCACCTTGTATCTCTATCTCCAGAATTACATCCTTTCCCATCCCAAGCTGTGTTTCCACATACTCTCTGGGCGTACCGTAATAATTGTCGCAATAGCAGGCATATTCCACCAGCCCGTCCTGTTTCACTTTCTCCTCAAACGCTTCCTTAGATACAAAAAAGTATTCCTTTCCGTTCTCTTCCCCTTCCCTCGGGGAACGTGTTGTCATAGAAACGGACAATGCATAATTATCATAATTCTTGATCAGGTTTTTCATCAAAGTACCTTTTCCTGCTCCTGAAAATCCTGAAACCACAACTAAAATACCTTTACGCCTCATTTTACGCCTCATTGTTCTCTCCGTTTTCCGTCTGTGCTCTGTTTGCAATGGTTTCCGGCAAAAGTGCGGATAAAACAAGCTGGCTGTTTTCCATAATAAGTACTGATTTTGTTTTTCTTCCCTGAGTGGCATCAATCGCCGTCCCCGATTCCTTGGCATGCTGCACCATCCGTTTTACCGGTGCCGAATCCGGGCTGACAATAGCCACTATCTTTTCTGTATTTACAATATTTCCAAAACCTATATGGATTAACTTGTTCATGAAAACCGCCTTCCATCCAAAAAGTTCTTTCAATTTATACCTAAGGCACCCGGACTTACCGGCTATTCTATATTCTGTATCTGTTCGCGGACTTTTTCTATTTCCGTTTTTAATTCAATCGCACGGTTGGAAATCTCCAGATTGTTCGTTTTTGAAAGAATCGTATTCGCTTCCCTGTTCATCTCCTGCGCAATAAAATCCAGCTTTCTTCCTATGCTTCCGCCCTCTATCAACGCCTGCTTCGTTGTCTCGATATGGCTCCTTAAACGGACCAGTTCTTCATCCACACATATTTTATCTGCGAAAAGAGTGACTTCCATCAAAAGACGGCTCTCTTCTATCTTAGTATCCTCCAGCAGTTCACGGACTCTTTCCCGGAGCTTATCCTTATATTCTTCCACCAGCTGGGGGGAACGCTCCTCAATAAAAGCCAGATGCTCCAGCATCCCGTCCAGCTTGTTCAGCAAGTCGGTACGAAGAGCTTCTCCTTCTTTCAGCCTTGTATCCACAAATCTTTGGGCCGCTCCCTGTACCGCATTGCATAAAGCCTTCCAAATCTCTTCCTCATCTACCGGCTGTTCCTCCATTGACAAAACTTCCGGATATCGGGAAAGCGCTGAAACCCGGATATCATTATCCAGCCCGAAGTCATCGGCCATCTGTTTTAAATAGCCCAAGTACTCGGCTGCAAGCTCCTTATTGTATTTCACACATACATTGGATTCCGTAAAATCTTCGTAGGCTATAAATACATCCACCTTGCCCCTCTGCATATATTTTTTCAGCTCCGCCCTAATGGCAGCCTCAAAAAAACTAAGCTTCTTCGGCATTTTAATATTGACATCCAGATATCTGTGGTTTACCGACTTTATCTCTACTGTAATCTTGCGTTCTTCTTCCGATATTTCATTCCTGCCAAAGCCTGTCATACTTTTTATCATTATCTTTCGCCATCTCCACTTCAATGCTCTTGCGTATTTCATCTTATTATAGAATACCTCAACCTTTCAGTCAAGGATTGTTTAAACGCAGCATCTCCCTTCCGTAACAGTTTGGCCCGGCATGTTCCTCCTGCCCGCGCCGGTATCCGGCATCCGTCTGCCTGCCTTTTTTTGTGCGTTATTTTGGATGGCAGATGTTTCTTAACAAAAGACTCGAAAAATTCCAGGGTAAACCGCCCATGGACGGGCGGTTTAGGAAATACGGGACAAGGATG
>DNJW01000024.1:0-131 GCA_003488965.1 Lachnospiraceae bacterium
TTTTCTCTGGCTGGGCGGACGGCAGACAACTGCAAACAAGCAACAGTCCGCCCACTGTGAACATATTTTACCACTTGATGCTTGTGCTGTATAGTTTATTTTGATAAAATAATAGACAGAATAAGAAATTG
>DNJW01000024.1:469-4463 GCA_003488965.1 Lachnospiraceae bacterium
ACTTTGAAAGGAGCATGGTTATAAGTATGGCGGACATTAAACCTTTTAAGGCAATCCGTCCGAAAAAGGGATTGGAACAGAGGATAGCGGCTCTCCCTTATGATGTATATAACAGGGCGGAAGCAAAAAGGGAAGTGGAGAAGGAGCCGATGTCCTTTTTGCGGATTGACAGGGCTGAGACACAGTTCCCGGACAGTGTGGATATGTATGCGGATATTGTTTATGAGAAAGCCAGGGATTTGCTTTGGCAAATGGTTGCAGAGGGAGAACTGGTAGAAGAAGCCGGAGAATGTTATTATGTATATGAGCTGGTGATGAATGGCCGGACCCAGACGGGAATTGCCGCTTGTGCTTCGGTGGAGGATTATTTGGCCCAAGTGATTAAAAAACATGAAAATACGAGAGAGGAGAAGGAATTGGACCGTATACGCCATGTGGATATATGCCAGGCCCAGACGGGACCGATTTTTCTCGCCTACCGTTCCCGGAGGGAGATACGGGAAGAAATGGAAAAGGCCAAAAAGGGAATTCCTTTGTATGATTTTACTGCTTCTGACGGAATCATACATAGGGTTTGGCGGATAGATGCTCCAAAGACCGTGGACAGAATAAGGAAGGAATTTGAAAAAATAGAATCCGTTTATATTGCGGACGGACATCACCGGTGTGCTTCCGCAGTCAAAGTTGCCTGCAGGTGCAGGGAACGTAAACCGGATTATACGGGAAAAGAGGAATTCAACTACTTTCTTTCGGTGCTGTTTCCCGACGACCAGCTTATGATTATGGATTATAACCGGGTGGTAAAGGATTTGAACGGTCTGGATGAGGAAGAGTTTTTAAGAAAGGTTTCCGGAATTTTTGAGGTAAAAAAAATTGGAAAGGAGCCGTACCGGCCGGAGAGAAAAGGATGCTTCGGAATGTATCTGGGGAACAGCTGGTATTGCCTGGAAACGAAAGCGGAGACAAAGGAATGTGCTGCGGATATGGAATCTCCTGAAAAAGAGCTGGATGTAGCCATACTGCAAGATATGCTGCTTGGACCGGTTCTGGGAATTTCGGAACCCAAGACAGATAAAAGGATTGATTTTGTAGGCGGAATACGGGGGTTAGAGGAATTGGAGCATAGGGTGCATACCGATGCTGCGGTGGCATTTTCCATGTATCCGACTTCAGTATCGGAACTGTTTGCAGTGGCCGATGCGGGGCATTTGATGCCGCCGAAATCTACATGGTTTGAACCCAAATTAAGAAGCGGGCTGTTTATTCATAAAATATCGGAGTAAATAATGTGCTTGTGCCGGACAGGGCAGGGCGGGAATGGAGGTTTATATGAACAACAAACTATATAAGGTAATGAATTGGCCGGATATTGAGGAGATTATTTATTCGGAGTCGGACAATCCCCATCGGACTCTGGGAGCGCATATTGTAGGAAATAATACTTTGGTTCAGGCATATTTTCCGGGCGCAAAGAGTGTTATCTTACAAAATGCAAAAGATAAAAAAGGTTATGAAATGGAAATGGTGGATGAAGAAGGTTTTTTTGCCGTGCTGGTTCCCGGAAAAACGCCGCTTTCCTATGAATATATTGTGGAATATGATGACGGAAGCTTGAAAAAAGTGAAGGATGCCTATAATTTTGCGCCTCAGATACAAGAGGAGGACATGGAAAGGTTTGCTGCGGGTATCCATTATACCATTTATGAAAAACTGGGGGCGCACCCGATGACGGTTGACGGAACAAAGGGGGTATACTTTGCGGTATGGGCGCCGAATGCAGTGCGTGTGAGCGCAGTAGGAGATTTTAACGGCTGGGACGGACGTATCCATCAGATGCGCAAATTGGGAAGTTCCGGTATTTTTGAAATTTTTATACCCGGTGCCAAAGTGGGGGAAAATTATAAATATGAAATAAAGGTAAAAGGCGGTCTTACTTATCTGAAAGCAGACCCGTATGCTTTCGGACAGCAGCTGCGTCCAGATACGGCTTCAGTGATTAGGGAAAGTGCTGAAGGCAGCAAATTCAAATGGGATGACCAGAAATGGATAAAGGATAGGAAAAACAGGCAGGGCAAGGATAAACCGCTGAGTATTTATGAGCTGTACCTCGGTTCCTTCAAGCGGGGCGAAGACGGGAAGTATTTGAATTACAGGGAACTGGCACCTCTTATTATTGATTATGTAAAGGAAATGGGTTATACCCACATCGAATTGATGCCGGTGATGGAGCATCCTTTTGACGGTTCATGGGGATATCAGGTGATTGGGTATTATGCGCCTACGGCACGTTACGGCACTAATGAGGACTTTATGTTTTTCATGAATGAGATGCATAAGGCCGGAATCGGTGTGATACTGGACTGGGTGCCGGCACATTTTCCGAGAGATACGTACGGGCTGTCAAATTTTGACGGAACATGTCTTTATGAACATCAGGATCCGAGACAAGGAAGCCATCCTCATTGGGGAACTTTAATTTATAACTACGGAAGACCACAGGTTTCTAATTATTTGATTGCCAATGCCCTTTACTGGATTGAGCAATACCATGCAGACGGAATCCGTATGGATGCGGTAGCCTCCATGCTTTATCTGGACTATGGGAAAAACGACGGGGAATGGGTAGCCAACATTTATGGCGGCCATGAGAATCTGGAAGCCGTAGAATTTTTGAAGCATTTGAATTCCGTGGTAAAAAGACGCAATGAGGGTGTGCTGATGATTGCGGAAGAATCTACCGCATGGCCGAGAGTAACAGGAGATGTGGAGGACAACGGCCTGGGATTTGGTATCAAGTGGAATATGGGATGGATGAATGATTTCCTCGGCTATATTTCCTATGATCCGTATTTCAGAGCCCATCATCATAATGAACTGACATTCAGCATGATTTATGCTTACAGCGAACAGTTTATGCTTGTATTTTCCCATGATGAGGTGGTTCACGGAAAAGGTACGCTGATTGGGAAAATGCCGGGAGAAATAAAAGATAAGTTTGCCAATTTACGTCTGACCTATGCTTATATGATGCTTCATCCGGGCAAAAAACTGCTGTTTATGGGACAGGATATCGGGGAATTTGATGAATGGAATGAGGAACGGGAAGTGGAATGGGGACTTACTGCCTACGACAGTCATAAAGGCGTACAGAATCTTGTAAAAGCGCTGAACAAAATGTATATATCCTGCCCGGCGCTGTATAAGTACGATACATCTTGGGACGGTTTTGAATGGATTAACTGTATCTCATCCAATGACTGTATGCTTGTATTTATGCGCAAGGCGGACAAACCGGAGGAAATCCTTGTAGCAGTAGCGAATTTTGCCAATGTATGCCGTGAATTTACCATTGGTGTTCCTTATGCCGGAAAGTATAAAGAAATATTGAATACAGATAGGACTGAGTTTGGCGGGGAAGGCAATGTGAATAAGGAAATTATCTGTTCCGTTGAGGAAGAATATGACGGCAGGGATAATTCCATCCGCATGACCAGTGCGCCGCTGTCGGTATGTGTTTTTGGGTATACGCCATATACACAGGAAGAAAAGAAAGAAATCGCCAGGAAGAAGGCAGAAAAAGAAAGAAAAGAAAGAGAAGCAAAGTTAGAGAAGGAGCGTCTGGAGAAAATAGAAAAACTGGAAGAGGAGCGCCTGAAAAAAGAAGCGGAGATTCAGCGTGCCCTGCAGGAAGCTGAGGAGGCAAAAGCGCGTGCGCAGCAGATGCAGGAGGAAGTGGAATTAGTCAAAAAGGAAGAAGAAAAAGTCCTGAAAGAACAGGAACAGGCGGAAAAGAAGAGAAGGGAAGAAGAAGAGAAACAGAAGGCAGAAAAGGAAACGCAAAAGACGGAAAAGGGAAAAGAAAAGGAAGCAGACGGAAAACAGAATGCTGCAGGGAAGAAAGCGGGAACTGTCAAAAAAAGTAAAAAATAACAGAATGGGTGTGAAAACCAGATAAAGATTCGGAGGATGCATAGATTGAAAAATAAGCTTGATA
>DNJW01000431.1:0-529 GCA_003488965.1 Lachnospiraceae bacterium
CAATTTGAGAAAATAGTATTAATATATTCCTATAACCGCGAAATTGAAAGGAGTACATGTATGGCTAAAAAATTCGGTAAATTTTTAATGTTTACTGCATTCGCCGGGGCAGCAATAGCTGGTGCCTATTATTATTTGCAGAACAGGAATTCCTCTGAATCCGAGGATATGGACGACGATGATGATTATGACAACTTCAGCGATGATTTGGACGATGATGCGCAGGACGACGACAGTTCCCGCAATTATGTGTCACTTGATTTGGAAAAAGCAGAAAACGCTGTTTCCGACGCTGCCGATGCCGCTAAAAACATGACGGACGCCGCAGCAGAAACTGCAAAAGAAACTGTAGAAGACACGGCTGAAAAAGTGAAAGAAGCTGCAAAGGATGTTGCAGAAACTGCGGAAGCAAAGGTAGAAGAATTTTTCGACGACGATGACGACGACGATTCCGCCGCTTCTCTATAATATTTCATACTTTCAAGGAAAGACATTCATGGGAAGTACGCCGCATTTTAGGCGTTCTTCA
>DNJW01000431.1:833-4070 GCA_003488965.1 Lachnospiraceae bacterium
GGTTAGAAGTACTTTTCACGCTACAGCCAGACTTTTCTCAGCCGTTCCATCCCTTCCCTAATCTGCTCTTTATTAAGCGCCGCATAGCCAAGAACAACTGTGTCCATTTTCCACCGGGGAGCTATTTCTCCTACACAGAATTCAGAAAGCCCATACACCCTTACTCCCATACCGGCTGCCGCCTGTGTCAATTCTTTTTCCTTTCTTCCTATTTTATCCTGCATGAGAATGTGCAGGCCCGCATTTTCACCTGAAACTGCAAATCTCTTTTCCATACCTTTTAATCCGCTTAATAAAATATCATGCTTTTCCCGGTAGATTTTTCTCATCCGGTTCAAATGACGTTCGAAATATCCCCTTCCAATAAATTCGTTTAGAATCCGCTGATCTATCCGGGATACCGTAGTGGAATAAAAAGAACATTTTTCCTCGTAAACCTTTAAAAGCGGAAAAGGCAGCACCATATAGCCGATACGGATTGCCGGGGCAATGGATTTTGAAAATGTTCCTATATAAATTACCTTTCCCGCCCTGTCGGATGCCTGCAAAGACGGCACAGGTTTTCCCTTAAACCGGAACTCGCTGTCATAATCATCCTCTATCAGATAACGTCCTTCCTTTTCCCCTGCCCATTTCAGCAGCTCCATCCTGCGTCCTATGGGCATAACAATGCCGGTAGGATATTGATGGGAAGGCATAACATAAGCCACATCTGCCCCGCTTTCCCGCAGACCTTTCGCACTCATCCCGCTGTTGTCCATAGCAACAGGGCTAATCCGGTATGCAAAAGAATCAAAAATCCGGTATGCCCTCCGGTAGGTAGGATTTTCCATGGCAATTTTTACATGCCTTCCTAAAATTTTTTCCAAAAGCATCAGCAGATAATCGTTTCCTGCCCCTATAATAATCTGTTCGGGACAACAGTTCACTCCCCGGGACGTATGGAGGTAGTGGGCAATGGTCTCCCGCAAAATATAGTCTCCCTTAGGCGAACCGGAAGTAAAAATATCGCTGTTGGCATCCACAAGAATGTTTTTTGTTATTTTTTTCCATGTAGCATAAGGAAATGCCGTCATATCTATCGTATTCGGAGAAAAATCATAATCATAATCCTTTTTTTCCTCTTCCCTCTTTCTCCCGCTGCATTTTCCGTTCCGGCTTTCCCAGCCGTCCTCTTCTTTTTCCAGATCGAAAAGTTCTTCCACCGGACAGACATAATAACCCCTATAGGGCTTCGGCTCTATATATCCCTCCGATACCAGCTGCTCATAAGCAAGCTCCACAGTACTTCTGGATACTTGAAGAAATTCGGACAAAGAACGGGTAGAGGGAAGCCTCTCTCCCTGAAGAAGCTTCCCTTTCCTTATTTCCTGCTTAATATATTCATAAATCTGCTCATATAAATGCCCCACGCCGTCCTGGTGCAGCGCAATTACCAAATCATTCATTCCTATTTTCCACTTCCCGCTGCACTTTTCGCTTTTATCTCCTTCAGCATCTGCTCCCGGAAAGTACGTGCCCGGTCTTTCATTCTTGAATTCGAATTGGGAGAGGTAATGACGCCGCTTATCATCTTAGTTGCCACATCATATTGTTCAAATTTTGCCGCTGTCACAGCTATGATATAATCCACGGTAGATTCATCCATGCCGCACATAGGGAAATTTTCCGTCTGCCTCGCTTCCAGAAAACCGTCCAAGGCATTTTTCAGAAATTCTCTTTCGTCCTCATCTATTTTTTTCTTCTTTTCCTCATATTTTTCATCTTCCTTGTCCAGGTGCTCCCCTTTTCCCCGGAGCAGCCAGGCCGTTTTTAAACAAATATATGCTTTTTCACTGGGTTTTGCCATCTTTACTATCGCATTGACAAGGGCAAGCTTATAACGGTCCAAAGCTTCATCATAAGTATAAATTTCTCTTTTGTCCTCATCCCTGGGACGGAAATTAGCAGAAATCTTCTCTTTAATAAATCTTGCCTGGGGCAAGGTCAGAAACTTAAAATAACGGCTTAAGGCAGCATAACCGCAGCGGGGGCATACAATTACATCATACTTTAACATATCCACATGCTCATGTCTCGGCCGAAGGTCCGCATCGCTGCCAATCAGCCGTTCCTTGCCTACTTTTACGGTTCTGGATTTAAATTCCTTATCGCAAATAGGACATGTATGCGTTTTATTAAACAAAAAATCCTGCTCCTGCAGTACCGGTACAGCCTTTTTCTCTTTCTCTTTTTTTTCCTCCGGTTTTTCCTTTGCGTATAATTCCATATTCTCTAATGCGCCAAGCCCCAAACGGCCCAATCCGGACAACAATCCTGCCATATCCCAAACCTCCAAAATCATATTCCATTATTTTTTCCTGTCAATTTTTTGGCAGAACATAAGAACTTTTCAGCGATACTATCCTGTTAAATACAAGAGCATCCGGTCTGGAATCCTTACAGTCCACACAAAAATACCCCTGACGCACAAACTGGAAACTGTCAAATGCCCCCACATCTGCCAGTCCCGGCTCCAAATAGCACCCCTTCAATACCGTCAGAGAATTTGGATTTAAATTTAAAGAACCGTCTTCATTATATACACCCTTTTCCTCATCTATAATATTCTCGTACAGCCTTACTTCCGCTTTTACTGCCTGGGCTGCCGGCACCCAGTGAATGGTTCCCTTTACCTTTCTTCCTGTGAATCCTGTGCCGCATTTTGTTTCCGGGTCATAGGTACAATGTACCTCAACCACCTTCCCCTCTTCATCCTTCACGCAGCCGGTGCATTTTACGAAATAAGCATTCATCAGCCTTACTTCATTGCCCGGATACAGACGGAAATATTTTTTCGGCGGTTCTTCCATAAAATCTTCCCTGTCAATATACAGTTCTCTCCCAAAGGGAACCTCCCTTGTTCCCATAGCTTCATTTTCCATATTATTGGCCACCGTCAGCATCTCTGTCCGGTCTTCCGGATAATTGTCAATAATCAGCTTCACGGGATCCAGCACCGCCATCATTCTAGGTTTCTTCAGCTTCAAATCCTCGCGGATACAATATTCCAGCATCGCATAATCCACCGAGGAATTACTCTTAGATACGCCGCACAAATCCACAAACATCTTAATGGATTCCGGCGTAAAACCCCTTCTTCTAAGGGCGGCTATCGATACCAGCCTCGGATCGTCCCAGCCGTCCACGATACCGTCCTCCACCAGTTTTTTAATATATCTTTTCCCCGTCACCACA
>DNJW01000067.1:0-3893 GCA_003488965.1 Lachnospiraceae bacterium
CACAAATCATCCATGGGAAGAACGCCGCATTTTAGGCGTTCTTCAGTGTGAGACTTAGAACTTCTTCACGAAGCAGCCCTTGCTGCGAGTGATTAGAAGTTCTTCTCACACTCCATCCGCTTCTTGTACTCGAAACAGAGCATGGTAATGTCGTCAAACTGCTCCGCACCGCCTACAAATGCGTCGATATCCGCTTTCACGGCAGGAAGCAGTTCCGACGGGGGCAGTGCCGCATTTGCGCAAAGCACTTTCCCTAATCTCTCCATGCCGTATAATTCATTGTCCTTGTTAGTAGCCTCCGTTACGCCGTCCGTATACTGGAAAAATTTGTCCCCTGCTTCCAGCTGCATGGAGCCGCATTTGTACCGTATGCCCTCCATTCCTGCAAGGACAAATCCTGCCCGTACCTTATAGGGCTCAAATACACCGTTCTTTTTGCAGATAAAGGGTATCTCATGGCCTGCATTTACAAACCGGAATTCCCCTGTCACAAGGTCTAAAACACCCTCGAAAGCAGTGATGAACATTCCCTCGCTGTTGGATTCGCACAGAAGATCGTTTACCTCCGTGAATACTTCGCCCAAATCCCTGCCGGGCTGGGTGTGGTCCTTAATCAGAGTCTTACCGATGACCATGAACAGTGCCGCAGGAACCCCTTTGCCGGACACATCCGCTGCCACAACGGCAAGATGGCGTTCATCCACCATAAAAAAATCATAGAAATCGCCGCCCACTTCCCTGGCCGGTTCCATGGCTGCAAACACGTCAAATTCCTCCCGCTCCGGAAAGGCCGGAAAAATACAAGGCAGCATGGACTTCTGGATATTAGTGGCCACGTTCAGTTCCGCCGCAGTTTTCATGGTCTTTACGCTCTCGTTGATGGAATAAAAAATCATCCAGAATTCCACTACAAATATCAGACACACGGTAACGTACAGCAGAAAGAACCATGGATTATCGGGATAAATCCCTACACCGTTTGACACAAGATTGATAAAATAAAAACCTACCACCGAGATAAACAGCGCCGGAAGGAACACCATCATTTTCCCCCCTACTGCCTCAACCGTGCGGTGTATGGTCTTTTTCAGGAAACGGGCGTACAAAAACGAAAGTATCGTATAAACTAAAAGCTTTATCATGATAAAGAAAAGCAGATTCGGCGTATCATAAGGGCTGTCCTTAATCAATCCAAGAGCCGGGCCAAGAAGAGTGTCCGTGGTTCCGCAGAACATAAATGTGCTCACATTGGCAATCAGGCAGGCCATCAGAGAGATGGCAAGTTTGGTAGACCAGCTGTCCTTGTACAAAAACTGCGCCACGATGCACACAAGAACAGAAAGCCCCAGTATTCCCACCGTGTCATTGTACAGATTAACGGAATAACTCACAAATGCCATGATATAGCCCACGATGGCCCCGATCGTCCAAAAAACAGCCCTTATCTTCCCATTATATTTCGGGGTAAGCGTAATCCCCGTCAGCAGTCCGGCAAAAACCGATGCCATAAAAACCGCAAAACTCCAAAGTGCAATCGATAACATTTAGCTTCCCTCTCTTTAAAATAAATCCATCCCGCTTAAGGCGGACAGATATTTGCTTAAATACTCTTCGGTAATGGCACTCCAGCCTGCCCCCAGATTCTCTAAATATCTGTTGGTAATTTTCTGTAACACAGGGATGTCCCGGCGGTCTTTAGACAGTTCATTTGTCATAAGTCCTTGCAGCTGTTCCCGGCCTTCTTCTGTCCGCTTCCTTTCCTGCAGCAGTTCAAAAAATTTTTCATCAGGCAGCACGTTGATGGAATATCCCAGTCTTCCGGCCTCCTGAAACAAATCCGCAAATTTCAGTTCCATGGGAGGATACACGTGGAATACCGCCGTGTCCTCTTCCGTAGCCGTCAGTACAATAATATTATGGGCCGTCTCATCCACCGGTGAAAAATTCACGCTTCCCTCATAGACAGATTGGGGGACTGCACCCACTTTAATATAAGAAGAAAACTGACGTGTGAAAGCGTTAGAATGAAGATTCATCTGAAACTCCCCGTCACAGATACGCCCCTGCAGATTTCCGATGCGCATGATTTTGATTTTCAGCCCATCCTCTACTGCCGCCCGCAGCATTTCATACTCCGCCATATATTTGGAGTAAATATACTTATTGTGTATTTCCTGCCCGATATAAAAATCCGTTTCGCTAAAGCTGTCCTTTTGGGCCTCCCCTGCAGTCATGCCGGCAACGCTGATGGTAGAAATCTGGCAGAGCAGGGCATGCTCCCTTTCGGCAAAATGGATTAGATTCTTAACGCCCTCCGTATTAATCTTTTCCAAATTGTCCCCATAGGAAAAATGGGATACATTGGCTGCCGAGTTGATAATGGTATCAATGGGGACAGGACATCTCTGCACAAAAATATCCGGGGCTGTGATATCCCCTTCCGCTACCAGCCACTTTTCCCCGTAACTTTCAGAGAAATCTTCCTCCGCATAATAAAATAGGGAAGATTTCACCCGTTTTAAGGCCGTAAGAGTTTTCTTAGGCCGTGAAAGACAGACGATTTTGCCGCACGACTCAGGATTCCTAAGCAAATCCACTAAGATATGTATTCCAAGGTATCCCGTCGCTCCCGTCAGAAGCACATTCCCAAGGTGCCTGCGGCTTGCCTTCTCTTTCGTATGGCCGGCAAGATATTCGTTAAATCCACTGTAATCTAAAGTTTCTATATCAAATCCCGCATCATCGCCGCTATCTGTCTTTTTATAAATCCGCTCCAGCAAAAGGGCAGGCGTGGGGAACTGGTATAAATCCCCAAATTCCAGCTGGTTTCCCGAAAGTCCCAGCTTTTCTTCCATTTTAAGCATTACCGTGACTGCATTTAAGGAATCGCCTCCCAGCTCAAAAAAATTGTCGTCCAGACCCACCTGCTCTATGGACAGCACCTCCTCAAAAATGCTGCAGACCAGTTTTTCCCTTTCCGTTTCCGGTTTTTTGTAGACACGTACATATTCCACCGGCTCTGTCGCAAGCGCTTTTAAATCGGTTTTGCCGTTGGGCGTCTGGGGCATGGCATCCAGCTCCTTTAACACATCCGGCACCATGTAGGAGGTAAGTCTTTCTTTCATATGGCTCTTTAATGCTTCCGCGTCTACGGTCCCCTTCGATGATACCGTATAAAATCCTGCCAGATGATCGGACTTTTCAATTTTCCGTATCATGCAGCAGCACGCCGCTATGCCGGGAAATTCTCCCATAACATTTTCAATTTCCGAAAGTTCAATACGCAGCCCCCGCAGTTTCACTTGTCTGTCGTTTCTGCCGCAGTACATAAGTCTTCCTTCCTTTGAAAAATATCCCAAATCCCCTGTCCGGTACAGCCGGATGCCTCTCCAGTTCATATATTTTGTTTCCGTTTCCTCCGGTCTGTCTTTATAACCGATACCTACGCCGTTTCCATATATGCAGATTTCTCCCACTGCTCCGAAGGGCACCGGATTTCTATCCCCGTTTAAGAGAACAACGCCCATATTAGCAATAGGCGTACCGATAGAAACCGCATCTCCTGCCTCGGTAATGGTAGCCCCGATCGTCGTCTCCGTAGGACCGTAACCATTGTAAATCCGTATCTTGTAGGTATCCTCCAGCCGCTTCACCAGACTTCCCGGCAAGACCTCTCCGGCTGCAAGGACGGCTTTCACATTGCCCAGCGCTTTTAAAAAGGCTTCATTTGCCAGATAAGCCGTAATACGGGAGGGCGTACAGTGGAGGATATCTGCCCCGTGGCACAGAATATGAGCCGCCAGCTCCCCTGCATCCATCATGGATTTCTCATTGCCCAATTCCACAAACAAGCCGTTCATCAGAGGCACAAAGATTTCAAACAGGGAAATATC
>DNJW01000067.1:4152-4993 GCA_003488965.1 Lachnospiraceae bacterium
AAAGATTTCAAACAGGGAAATATCAAAGCAGATAGAGCCAATGGCCACAATGCCGTGACAGTTTCTGACAATATCCCGGTTAAAAGGATTGTTATCTGGGTGCACAATGTTTGCAATGCCCTTATGGGAAAGCATTACCCCTTTCGGACGTCCTGTGGTTCCTGACGTATAAATCATATAGGCTATATCGTCCTGCCCAATCTCCGGTAAAAGAGCAGGCTCCGCCTCCTGGGATAAAAGGCTGTCAATTTCTATATAATCATAGTTTTTTGCAGCCTCTACGTCTCTGGATGAAATCAGGCAGGCCGCTTTGCTGTTTTCCGTCAATAAACCGGTCCGTGAAGCGTAGCAATGTTTGATAATATAGGAAATCCTGTCCATAGGATAAGCAGGGTCTATCGGGATAAAGGCTGCCCCCGCCTTTGATATGCCAAGGATTGTAGGAATCAGACGGTAATCACGCTTTAACATAAAGGCAACGCTGTCGCCGCTTTTTATTCCAAGGCGCCTTATCCCCCAGGCAATCCGGCTGCTTATCTCATCAAGCTGCCCGAAGGTAAAGGCATGTTCTCCCGCATACAGAGCGGGGGCGTCTTTATATTTTTCAGCCGCATGACGGAACATGGAAGGAATCGTAAGCTCCTTTTCAATGGGGATGGATTTCCCCTTCACTGATGTGATTTTTCTGTATTCCGCTTCCCCCACTGTTTTTATGTCAGAAAGCTTCTTCCCGGTCTGTCCGGCCATGCCCGCGCAATCTTCACCCGTTATCCCCTGTGCCACAATGGCCAGAATAGCATCACAGAAATATCCGGCTTTTTCCTCTGTATAAATACTTTCC
>DNJW01000067.1:5277-6306 GCA_003488965.1 Lachnospiraceae bacterium
TGTATAAATACTTTCCTGATAATCTGCCTGCAAATCCAGACCGTCCTTTTCATTGCAAAACAGATTAAAGGTCAGATGATTTGACATCTCTCCTGCCACGCTGAACCGGACGCTGTAACGAAAGTCCGCACAGAAAGAAAACCGGTAAAAATTAAAAACATATTCGGAAAGGGATTCCCCTATCATGTTTTCATCACGCAAAATAGCCAGAATCCGGTCAAACCCGCAGCCCTTATGGACCGATGCCTCCCTTGATGCTGCTTTTATCTTCCGGCAGAGTTCCGTAAAGGTATCCGTCCCTTCTATCTGTACTCTCACCGGAACAAGCAGTGTGTAACAGCCCAGCGTATCCATCTGCCCGTATATACGGTTTAAACGGGGCATTAAGAACACTGCATCCTTTTTGCCCGTGGCCTGGGCCAGATAGAGAGCATAAGCCGCCGCAAAAATATAAGGGATTGAAATATTTTCTCTCCCCCCAAATTCTTCCGCTTCCCTCATCAGCTTTTCCGGTACGCTGACCCGGCAGCTTCCGAACTTGTTTCCATCCGTTTTCTGTGGAAAAACAGCGTTCTCGAACTCCGCGCCGTTAAAATAAGACCGCCAGAATCCGTTCTCCTGCCTGTCTCTTTCATTCACCTCTTCCCCTTCGGCGCTTCTCCCGCTGACAGCCTCAGGGACAGCTATATTCTCCGAAAAAAAGGCGGAACGTTCCATCTTTTTCCCGGCAAGCACATCCAGCACTTTCTGTGCAAACAAGCTCATGCCGTAACCGTCTATAATCACATGGTGGAAACGTACATACAGAAAAACGCCTCCCCCTGAAAGGGGAATTACTTCCGCCTGATACAGACACTGTTCCATAGGAAGCGGCCGCCTGTCCATGGCGGCCATATATTCTTCCGCCGAATCCGCAGCCCGTTCCTTTCCGATACTGCATTCGGAAATCTTCCTTCCGCCCCGGAAAAATATCCACTCCCCTTCCCGACGGCTAAGAGAAGCGGCAAAAATATCCGCACTGTCAAGCAC
>DNJW01000067.1:6555-7547 GCA_003488965.1 Lachnospiraceae bacterium
AAAAATATCCGCACTGTCAAGCACAGCATCTGCCGCTTCTTTTGCCTTCTGCGGAGTATGTTCCGGCAAGTGGAGTTTCACAGAAATCGTATTCCGCGCGCTGCCCGGACAGACCTGTTCTGTCATTACAATCTGAGTCTGTGATAAGTTAAGTCCGTTCATTTGTCTCTATGCCTTTTCAATCGTCAGAATATCCGCAAACCCGGTCACTTCAAAAATCTCCATAATGGTATCGTTCACATGGGTCACACGCATACTTCCCTGCTTATTCATGGTTTTCTGCGCTCCTAAAAGGACACGGAGCCCTGCTGATGAAAGATAATCCAAAGCCGCCATATCGATGGTCAGTTCCTCCACTCCTTCAATGGAACCCTTGATGGCAGTCTCCAGTTCCGGCGCCGTATTGGTGTCCAGCCTTCCTTCCAGTGCAAAACATAAACTGTTCCCGTTCTGTGTTTTTGTAATTTTCATATTTTCCTCCATTCTATTTATATACTTATCAAAAAATGATTTACTCCATCCGCAAACTCATGCTCCATCGCTTTGGTCATTCCTTTTATCATCCTGCCGGACAAATCTTCTTCGCTGTCAAAAGGATGGAAGGAAGGCCCGCTATAGGAAAACCTCATCTGCACCAGATTCTCCCGCTCGCTGTATTCTACATCCAAAGAAATATCCATTTCTTCCGCCGCAGGCAGAAGTTTCTGCATCAGTACTTCCTCCACCGCAAGCTGCATGGCATAAATCTGCCTCTGGGAAAGCTGCTGTTTCCGTCCGAACTCCTCAAGCCGGGTCATAAAGGCCGGAAAATCAAAATCACGTGAAAGTTCTTCCACATGGAGTACCTTAAGCTGCCGGATAAATATCCGGGTTCTCTCCCTCCTTGGATGTTCAAAAATCTGCTCCGGCGTTCCGTCCTCATAGATTTCACCCTGGTCCATATAGAATATCCTTGTGGATACATCCCGGGCAAACTTCATTTCATGAGTCAC
>DNJW01000126.1 GCA_003488965.1 Lachnospiraceae bacterium
TGATTAGAACTTCTTTTCACCCTAGTATTTCAGCAAAATTTATGATAAAATAAGCCATATGCACAGATACAGGAAGGATGAAAGAGGTATGGCAGAAAAGAAAATTATGTTGGGAAATGAGGCAATTGCCAGAGGGGCTTATGAAGCTGGAGTGAAAGTATCGGCAGCTTATCCCGGAACCCCTAGTACGGAAATCAGTGAGAACATTGTTAAATATGATGAAATATATGCGGAATGGTCTCCCAATGAAAAAGTGGCAATGGAGGTCGCCATAGGGGCTTCCATCAGCGGTGTCAGGGCCATGGCATCCATGAAGCATGTAGGTGTGAACGTGGCAAGCGACCCGCTATATACGGCTTCCTATACGGGAGTAGGCGGAGGGCTGGTGCTGGTGGCGGCGGATGACCCAGGGCTTTACAGCTCCCAGAATGAACAAGATACAAGGTGTGTAGCAAGAGCGGCGCAGGTACCGGTTCTGGAGCCTTCGGACAGCCAGGAAGCCAAAGATTTTGTGAAGTTTGCTTTTGAAATCAGCGAGAAATATGATACGCCGGTGATTTTAAGGACAACGACAAGGCTTTCCCATTCCCAGGGAACGGTTGTTATGGAAGAGAGGGAAGAAATTCCGGATAAACCCTATGAAAGAAATATCAGCAAGTTTGTTATGATGCCCGGAATGGCGAAGGGCAGGCATCTTTATGTAGAAAAACGGATGAAAGCCATGGAGGAAGACGGCATAGAATTTCCGGTGAATAAGGTCGAATATAAGGATAGTTCAGTGGGATTTATTACCAGCGGCATCCCCTATCAATATGTAAAAGAAGTATTTCCCGATGCTTCTGTATTGAAATTGGGTATGGTTTATCCTCTTCCTAAAAAGCTGATAGAGGAATTTGCCGCTAAGGTGGATAAACTTTACATATTTGAAGAACTGGAGCCTGTTATCGAAGAACAGGTAAAATCCTGGGGCATTCATGCAATAGGAAAAGAGATTTTCTCAAGACAGGGAGAATACAGCGCGAATATGCTGCGCCGTGTGCTGCTTTCGGAGAAAACGGAGGAAAACAGTCCGGCTCAAGTACCGGCGCGCCCTCCGATTCTTTGCCCGGGATGTCCTCACAGAAGCGTTTTTTCTGTGTTAAAAAAGCTGAAAATACATGCGGCAGGAGATATCGGATGTTATACGCTGGGGGCGGTAGCGCCTCTGAGTGTGATTGATACGACGATATGCATGGGAGCGAGTATTTCTTCCCTTCATGGAATGGAGAAGGCAAAAGGAAAGGAATACATAAAAAACTGGGTAGCGGTAATCGGCGATTCCACTTTTATGCATACCGGTGTAAATTCTTTAATGAATACAGTATATAATCAGGGAACAGGAACGGTTATTATTGCCGATAATTCAACAACCGGAATGACGGGACATCAGGACCATGCCGCTACAGGAAAGACGCTGAAAGGGGAGAGGGTGCCCGCTATCAGTATTTATAAATTCTGCAAGGCCATTGGTATCGAACATGTAGTGGAAGTCAATGCATTTGACCTTCCGCTGTTGGAGAAGGTAATCAGGGAGGAAACAGCCAGAGATGAGGTTTCCGTCATTATTACAAAGTCTCCCTGCGTGTTGTTAAAAGGGAATGTGTTCCCGGATGTATGTGTTCCGCTGCCGGAAAAATGTAAAAAATGCGGTGCATGCCTGATACCGGGCTGTCCGGCACTGACGAAGAAAGAGGACGGAAGTATCGCGATTGATGCAACGATGTGTAACGGATGCGGTTTATGTATGCAGTTATGTCCTTTTGATGCTATTGCAAAAGAACCAAAATAGTACAGTGTATGCATGAAGTCAGGGATACTGTTAAAAAACGGTCATTAAATTTGCAATGGAGGAAGAGAATATGACAACAAAAAGCATTATGATAGTAGGTGTAGGCGGTCAGGGAACGCTTTTGACCAGCAGGATTCTCGGAGGGATTACACAGGAAGCCGGATATGATGTAAAATTATCAGAAGTTCATGGAATGGCGCAAAGGGGAGGCAGTGTGGTAACCTTTGTCAGGTATGGGGAAAAGGTAGCGGAGCCGATTGTAGAAGAAGGACAGGCAGACGTACTGATTGCATTTGAACGGCTGGAAGCCTTAAGATATGCCCACTTCCTGAAAAAAGACGGTGTAATGGTGATTAATGACTGGAGAATTGACCCGATTACCGTTGTAACGGGAGCAGCCCAATATCCGGAAAATATTATCGAAAACCTGAGCGGGAAGTATAAAGTCTATACGGTAAATGCCATGGAGGAGGCAATACGGCTGGGAAATGCAAAGGCATTTAATGTTATCGTATTAGGGCTGGCTGCGAGACATATGGATTTTACCAGGGAAGACTGGCTGACAATTATTGAAAAAACAGTTCCCGAAAAGACCATCGAAATAAACCAGAAGGCTTTTCTTCTTGGATATGAAGGCTGACGGAAAGGCAAGGAAAGGAAAGAAGAGGAAGGGGCAAAGAAATATGATTTGGAATGAAACAAAGGAATGTATGAGCAGGGATGAAAAACGGGTGCTGCAAAGTGCAAGGCTGGTAAAAACCGTGGATAGGGTTTATCATAATGTCCCGTTTTATAGGAAGAGAATGCAGAGCATTGGAATTGAGCCGGGAGATATCAGAGGGATAGAAGATCTTTCCAAACTTCCGTTTACAACCAAGGCAGATTTACGTGATAATTATCCTTTTGGCCTATTTGCGGTTCCCCAGTCGGAAATTGTCAGGATACATGCATCCAGCGGAACGACAGGAAAGGCGACAGTGGTAGGATATACAAGAAGAGATCTGGAAATCTGGAGCGAATGTGTGGCGAGAGCGCTGACGATGGCTGGTGTTACCAGAGAAGATATTATTCAGGTGGCGTATGGATACGGCTTATTTACCGGAGGGCTTGGAGCCCACGGAGGGGCGGAGAAATTAGGGGCTACTGTAGTGCCTATGTCCACCGGGAATACGAAAAAACTGACAACAATGATGGTGGATTTTGGAGTGACGGCGATAGCATGCACACCGTCTTATCTGCTTCATATTGCAGAAACCTTGGAAGAAAACGGGGAAATAGATAAAATCCGGTTAAAGGCGGCTGTCTGCGGGGCAGAGCCATGGACAGAAAATATGAGACGGCAGATTGAAGACCGGCTTCACATTCATGCCCACGATATTTACGGATTGTCGGAAGTTATGGGTCCCGGAGTTGCATGTGACTGTGAATTCCATCAGGGGCTTCATGTATATGACGATCATTTTCTGCCGGAAGTAATCCATCCGGATACGCTGGAACCTTTGGAGGACGGAGAAACAGGGGAACTGGTATTTACAACAATCACAAAGGAAGGCCTGCCTCTTTTGCGCTACCGTACAAGAGATTTGACAAGCATCACCTATGAAACCTGTCAGTGCGGCAGGACATTGCCCAGAATCAGCCGGTTTAAAGGACGTTCCGATGATATGCTGATTATCCGCGGGGTAAATGTATTCCCGTCCCAGATTGAATCTGCATTGCTGGAAATGGGCGGAACAACACCTCATTATATGATGATTGTAGACAGGGTCAACAATCTGGATACGCTGGAAGTACAGGTAGAGGTGGAGGAAAGTGTTTTTTCTGATGAAATAAGAGAGCTGGAGAGACTGACAAAGAAAATTGCCCATGTACTGCAGCAGGCAATCGGGCTTGCCGTAAAGGTGAAGCTGGTGGAACCAAAGAGCATTGAGCGGAGCATGGGGAAGGCTGTACATGTTATCGATAAAAGAAAGCTGGTATAAGAAAAAGCGCGGGATGCGCAGAAATAGGAGGGTTGCATGTATATGAAACAATTATCGGTTTTTATGGAAAATAGAGAAGGAAGGCTGGAGGAGGTTCTCGAAGTCCTGAAAAATAATAAAGTGAATATTGTATCTTTAAGTCTGGCGGATACCAATGAATTTGGGATACTGAGAATGCTTGTGAACCGGCCTCAGGCAGCCTACAATGCGCTGAAAAAGAACGGCTTTTCCTCTAAGCTGACGGATGTGCTTGCAGTAAAGCTGTCGCATAGGGTAGGAATGCTGCAGGAACTGCTGGAAGCGGTTTGTGCGGAACACATTAACATAGAATACATGTATGCTCTTTCTACGGGAGGAGATGATGCTTCTATGGTATTGAAAACCTCGGATTTGGAAAAGGCGGAAAGGGCTTTACGGAATAAAGGAGTAGAAATTGTGACTCCAGAAGAAATAGGGCTTGACTTTGACTAAAAAGAAAGGTATAATGATATAGTTCGTTGGTTGAAAGACAACACTTTTAAAGCGGGTGTTGTCTTTTTTGACGGTAGGTAAAACAGTAATTGATTTAGGATGATATTTTGAAAGGATGGAATGAGAATTTAATGGAAGACATGGAAAACAAGGTAAGCTATAGGGATTCGGCAATAGATGAAAGAATTATAAAAGCGGTAGAGGAAATGGGATTTGAAACCATGACGCCGATTCAGGAACAGGCGATTCCTATTATGCTGCAGGGGAAGGATTTAATCGGACAGGCTCAGACAGGCACCGGCAAGACGGCTGCTTTCGGTATTCCGATTATTCAGGCAATCGATCCGGAAGAAAAAGGGCTGCAGGCAATTATTCTCTGCCCTACCAGAGAACTGGCCATACAGGCAGCGGAAGAGATACGCCGTTTTGCCAAGTATATGCATGAAGTAAAGGTATTGCCTGTATATGGTGGACAGGATATTTCCAGACAGATCAGGGCTCTTTCCAAAGGAGTCCAGATAGTGGTCGGAACACCGGGAAGAGTTATGGATCATATGCGCCGTCATACTTTAAAGACTGGAAAGGTAAGAATCATCGTGCTGGATGAAGCGGATGAAATGCTGAATATGGGCTTTAGGGAGGATATTGAAACGATATTGAAGGATATGCCGGAGGAGCGGCAGACGGCTCTGTTTTCCGCAACAATGCCAAGGCCGATTCTGGAGATTACAAAAGAGTACCAGAAAGAGGATGCGGAGTATTTAAGAATTACGCCTAAGGAGATTACCATTCCTTTGGTAAAGCAGGCATATTATCAGGTACAGCGCAAAGATAAAGAAGAAGTCCTGACAAGACTGATTGACTATTATCATCCGAAGCGTTCGCTTATTTTCTGTAATACAAAGAGAATGGTGGATGAGCTGACCGAGCATCTGAAGGACAGAGGATACCAGGCAGAGGGACTGCACGGCGATTTAAGCCAGAACCAGCGGGATACGGTAATGAATCTGTTCCGCAGCGGAAGAATGGAGATACTGATTGCTACTGATGTGGCGGCAAGGGGTATCGATGTAGACGATATAGAGGCTGTGTTCAATTATGATGTGCCGGAGGATATAGAATATTATGTCCACAGAATAGGACGTACCGGACGTGCCGGAAAGACAGGACGTTCCTTTACCTTGGTGGTAGGAAGGGAAATATTTAAAATCAGGGATATTGAAAGAGTATGCCATACGAAAATTAGGGAGAGAAATATCCCTTCAGCAGCGGACATCACTTCCGTAAAAGCGGAGAAAGTTTTAGGGGAAGCACTGGATACGATACAAAGCAAAAACCTGGATACTGCCATGGATTTTCTTAGGGAAAAGCTGATTGACAGTGAATATACAGCATTAGAGATTGCAGCCGCCTTTATGAAGATGAAAATGGGCGATGATATCAAAGATATCAAGGTGGAGAAATTCAATCCGGCGGATCTTGTTTTTGGAAAGAGCAGCCGCAGAAGACGCGGCAGCAGAGGAAGAGGACACGGAAGAGGAGCCGAAAAAGAGAAAAACAGCGGCGTAGGCAAGGCAGTTGAAAAAGACAGGAGCAGCGGAAAGGGAAAAGCTTCAGAAAAGGATAGAAGCGGCGGAAAGGCAAGACCGGCCAAAGGACTTGGAGACGTGTTTGCGGAAACAGGAAAGAGACGCAGACGCAGAAGATAAATAAGGGGGAAGGAGCGCTGTCTGGAATGGGATAGCGTTCTTTTTATCTTATAGGGTTCGGGTGCCAAAAGGTCT
>DNJW01000220.1 GCA_003488965.1 Lachnospiraceae bacterium
TGGAGACGCTGTTCAAAGAACTGTCTCTGCGCAGCAGGGAATCTTTAATCTTCTGCTCCCATTTTTCCGCATCGCTTTCCGATAACTCCGCCTTTTCTTCATCGGTCAAAGGCTCATATCCTTTTGCCGCTTCTGCGTTGTAAAGCTTATCCATCTCGTTCACAAGGGCATTGTACTCTTTCAGGAAGTTCTTCACCATATCGTAAACTCCCTGCGTATCTTCCTGAGTTGTTATCGTAACCTTTTCCTTGGTATCCGACAGGATTGTCATAGTCAGCCCATTTACGTCAAATACGTTGTTTTTGGATGTAAACTCCGCATCGTTCAGATAGATTATCGCATTCTGTCCGGCAACTCTGGTAGCTCCGCCTGCCGCATCCGGATTTGCCAGATATGCATCATATGCGGACTTGGCATACTCCGCCTTATTGTAAAAAGCATTGGTTATTTCGTCCTTCAGTTTATCCTTTGCGGTTACATTTCCGTCTGCATCCGTATCCACATAACTGTCATTGACAGTCTTCTCTTCCTGAAGCTTTGTTTTCTTTTCTTCGTAAGACTTTAACTGCTTCACATCCGCGAGCTGGGATTCAAGCTTGGTCAGTTCTTCCTGCTTGGTCTTCTTCGCATCCTCATCGGTTTCGTTTTCAATCTCTTCTTTCAGAGTGTCGATTTTGCCCTGCAGGGAATCCTCTGTCGCCGAAGCATCATAACCGTCTTTGGCTTTCAAATCATCCATCTTTTTGTCCAAATCCTCTACGGATTTGACAATAGCTTCATTCCTGCTCTTGTAAGCCGCAACTCTGGCATCCGTTTCCGCCTGTATCAGGCTCTTCATATTTGCCAGCGTAGCGTCCCTGTCGCCGTCCACATAATAAGACGCATACTCTTTATATTCTTCCAAAGTAGCTTTGTCGTCCTTTAACGCCGCATTGATGCCCATTGCTTCCAATGCTTTCTGCCCCGTACCGTCCGATGCCGTCAATGCAAAGTCAGCTTCTTCTCCGGACTCCTTGGCAACGATAAAAAATCTCTGGTTTTTTTCATCAAAGCTGGCATTTACCCCTGCGGATTTCAGCTTTGTCAGCACATCGGAAATGGTGGTATCGCCCGACACTTCAATGGCTGTGGTCTTCCCGCCGGATTTAATATTAATCACGCCGGTCTCCCCGTTTTTAAAACTGTCGCTGTCCAAATCGCTCAGCTTGGTCAGGGCTGTATACTTTCCGTCCTTGGAGAGCTGTTTTCCGGTCAGATACCCGGTCTTCGCCTGCTGTCCAATCTCCAGCGTCTGTACGCCGTTTACCGCATTTTCTCCTGTAATGACGCTGACCGCGCTGGAGTTGCTGACTGTGGTAGTTTTTTTCATATAGCTGCTGGACCAGCGTAAATTTGTGATGGTCTTGTTAAATAGGTTCTTTACCTTTGTATTGAGTTCCTTCCAGGCTTCCTGTTTCCATTCCAGTTTTTTCTGTTCTTTTTTCAGCTTATCCACCTTGGCGCTTTGTCCTTTGACCAGCTCTTTTACGATGGTTTCTGTATCCAGCCCGGAATTCATACCTGTAATTCTTAATGGCATACCTATGGCCTCCTATCTTTTTTCATCTACGAGGATTCCTGCCAGTTCCCATACCTTGGCAATCATATCCAATGTTTTTTCCGGCGGGAATTCCTTAATTACTTCCTTTGTGTCCTTGTCTACAATCTTAATCGTTACCCGGTTCGTTTTCTCATGGATACCGAATACCGCTTCCGAATGAGGCATGTTCTTGTTTAACTGCTCTACTGCTTTGCGTATCTTCTCATTGGTCTGCTGCTGTTGCTGCCCCTTCTGATCAGATTCTGTACCGTCTTTCTGTTCCGGTTTCCCTACGGATAAGGTTACTGCATCGACATAGGCTGCCTGCTGTTCCGGCACTGAGACATCCATTTTCTCAACTGACGGCTTACTTTCAGCCTGTTTCTGTACAGGCTGTGACTGAAAAGTCATGACACTGCTTAATGGTTCTACTACCATTATAATCACCTCCATGTGAATTCTTTTGCTTCTCTGCATTTGAACAGAGTTATATACGTCTATAGGATATATCGGCCTTTTGCCGGTAAATCTTTATAGTTTTTTCTCTATCCCAGCATCTTTTTCAAGGCATCCATTCCTTCCGTGTCAGCCGCTTCCTTATTGGAATTTTGTATCTGCAGATATACCTCCTTACGGTAGACAGGCACATCTTTCGGTGCAGAGATTCCCAGTTTCACTTGTTCTCCTTTGATTTCCAATATAGTAATTTCAATATTATTATTAATCAGTAAGGCTTCATTCTTCTTTCTCGATAACGCTAACATTTATTCACCCGCCTCCGCCTTTGCCTTGTTTTCCTGCAAAATATCATAGATTGGGAATTTCACCGCATATTCGTCTCCTACAATAACCTGGCAGGCTTTTCTTTCCAATACATTAATAATAATGGGACCTTGCAGATTCACGGACATCTTTTCCAATTCCTTTGGAACGGTAACTGTCACCAGAATCAGCAGTTCGCCCTGCACCAGCTCTCCTATAGGTTTTGTCAGTTCGTCCTCAATCTCCGGATTATAGTCCGGACATACCAGCAGCGGATCCATTACCGGAAGTGCAAAACCGGGCTCTTCTATGGACTGGAGCCAATGAATGGTATGTACTCCCTTTTCCTCATCATGAATCAGCACAAAACGCTTCAACTGGGGAAACCCTACAATACCATTTGGAAAATCAATTATTTTTTCATCGTCAATCGTCACATCCCCAAATGCCTTTGTCTTTATTTCCATACTGTCTTATCATCCTTTTCTTTTCATTTATAAAAAAAGTTGGCCCGGCGG
>DNJW01000275.1 GCA_003488965.1 Lachnospiraceae bacterium
ATGCACTGATCGAAGAATGCAATGCATTTATACAAATGGGCGACGCCAATTATCTGTACTCCTCCTTCGAAGAACGACTGAAGGAATTGGAGCTTTCCGAAGAAACCAAGAGAAGCTATATAGAAAAGAACCAGGCATGCATAAAGGACTACGTCTTCCCGGCTTACAAGGAATTGATCTCTTCCCTTACCGAGCTTCGGGAAACCGGGCAGAACAAAAACGGTCTGTGTTATCTTCCTGACGGCAGCAAATATTATGAGCTTCTGGTCGCGGAGCAGACCGGCTCCTCCCGCAGCATCCCGCAGCTTCAGGCGCTTACTCTCTCCCAGATGGCAGAGGACAGCGCTGCCCTCCGCGAGATGCTCTCCTCTTCCGCTGATGTAACGGATCCCTCTGACAGCTTAAGATCCGCCGCGGATATGCCGGAGACCTTAAACCCCGCGGATATTCTTGAGGATCTCAAGTCAGATCTGTCCGGCTTATTTCCTGATCCGCCTGAAGTGAACGCCAGCATCAAATACGTCCAGCAGGAGATGGCGGACTACCTAAGCCCGGCATTTTATATGATTCCAGCTATAGATGACACGGCAGACAATGTCATCTATATCAATGAGAGCCGTATGCCCGATGCCCTGACACTTTTCACAACCCTGGCGCACGAAGGATACCCCGGGCATCTCTATCAGACCATTTATTACTCCTCCACCGACCCGGATCCCTTAAGGAACCTTCTGAATTTCGGGGGATACACCGAAGGCTGGGCAACCTACAGCGAAATGCTAAGTTATTATTTTTCTCCTCTTTCCAAAGAACAAGCCGCTATGATGCAGCGCAATTCTTCCATTATCCTCGGTCTTTACGCCCTCGCAGATATGGGAATACATTATGACGGATGGACACTTTTCGACACCATCACTTTCTTTCGCGGCTACGGCATCACAGATACGGACACCATTGAAGAAATCTACAGTCTTATTATCGGAGATCCGGGGAATTACCTCAAATACTACATCGGATATGTAGAATTTCTAGAGTTGAAAAAAGAAGCTATCGCAGCATGGGGAAAAGATTTCTCTCAGGAAAGGTTCCATAAAGCAGTGCTGGAAGCGGGACCGGCATCCTTCGATATCCTGCGGAGATATGTGCTAGAAGAAGGGTAAATGTTTAAACAGGGGCTGTCGCTTTAACGATTAGTAAATCGTGAAGCGGCAGCTTCCTTTTTCTTGATTTTTTCTATATAGTTGCCCTGTTTCTACTGGAACGGCAGCTTTTTCCTAAAAAAGCCATACTTTAATACAGCCCAAAATCGGAGTTTTAAAAAATTTTGGATTTTCTTAATTTATGCACTCTTCAAAGGAAATAAATGCTCTCCTGTTTTTCCTTTTTGTATCTTGTTGTGAAGTTTGTTCACATTTTTTGCCATTGCAAGCAAAACGCTTTCGGCAAGGACATTCGATGTGCCACGACTCAGATATCTGCGAAACTGCATATCCTGTTTCATTTCACCAAAAGATCCCTCTGCCTGGATGCTTCTGTTTATTCTGAGAAGGATTCCTTCGTCAGAAAGAATTCGTTCCAAATCTTCTTCCCGATATTTCAGAAATGTTTTTGCTACAGAAAGGACTTTGTTTCGTTCTTCTATTGGTGTTTTACAGTTGTTCCCTTTGATACATTCTTTCTTGTAAGGGCAATCTTTACATTCCCCACATTGATAAATATGTTTTTCACTGACATATCCGGTTTTAGATTTAGAACGCCGGACATGTGTAAATGACAGCTGTTTCCCATTTTTACAAATATAAGAATCACTTTTTTCATCGTAATCCATATTTTCCATACGGCCGATGTCATTTTTGTAAGTTCTCTTTTTTGATATTTCATAATTCGATGGTTTAATAAATGCCAGCTGCTGATTTTGATCCAGGAATACATAATTCTCTTCGCTTTCATATCCGGCATCTGTAGTGATTTTTTGATACTTGAACGCCAGATATTCTTCTGTTTCCTTTAAGAAGGGAATCAGGGTGGTGGTATCCGTAGGCTGTGGTCCGACCGTCAGCCATACAATGTATTCGGAATCAACTCCATGCTGTAAATTAAATGCTGGCTTTAACTGTCCATTTCCCATTGCATCTTCTTTCATCCGCATGAAAGTTGCATCCGGATCTGTTTTGGAATAACTGTTTCTTTTCCCACAGATGTGCAGCTTCTTTGTGTATCCTTTCAGACGTTCCAGATACTCTTCTAATGTTTCGATACTCTTTTGTAAGGGGGATTTTCTTTTTCCAATTCCGTGCACAAATTCAATGTTTTCTTCCTGTTTCAAGGCATACAGTTTTTTGCGTAACCGTTTTACATGTTTCATTTTTACTGTATCACCATGGACAATCTGAATGCCGTAAAGCTGCTCGCATTCTGCAATGAGAGCGGCGATTTTTATCAGTAATTTCTCCTGGTTTTTTGTGACTGCTTTTTTCCATACAAATGTATACTTATTGCTGCAGGCTTCAATTTTTGTGCCGTCTATAAAAATCGTTTCTCCTGAAACTTCTCCAAGCTCATAAAAAAGATTAGACATTTCAGCGAGAATCCGTTTCGCACACGGAGCAAAATGAATACTGCGGAAACGTGCAAAAGTGGCATGGTCAGGAACCGGCTTTCCCTCTAAAAGATACATAAAATTAATATCCCGTTTACAGTTAAGTTCCATAGAACGGGAGGAGTAATCACCATTCATATAAGAATATAAAACAATCTTCAGAAGAGTTCTTGGGGAAACAGTATTTATTCTTTCATAAGTAGAATATAAGTCAGTTAAATCCATAGCCTCCACAAACTGGCTCAGTAACCGCACAGAATCATCTGCTGGAATGATTGTTTCCAAATTTAGAGGAAGTTTTAGTTGATATCCTTCCTCATTCAATGTATAATCTTGATGTAAATATATAGGTTTTCGCATACTTATATTTTACACCAACAGCCAGACTTTTCGAAGCCTGGCTGTCATTTTTGTGCGCCCAGTATGGGCGCAATCTAATCGGTGAAAGTCCGTAACACGCCCT